>JBOHBD010000325.1:0-6275 GCA_050698195.1 Gaiellaceae bacterium | reverse complement strand
GCGTGATGCGGCACGCCGACGCGGGCTACGAGGACGCTCTGCGAGAGGCCCGCCTGCGGGGCATCGACCTCCCGTCGATCACCGGTTCGGGCTCCGGCTCCGACGCGTGAGCTCGCCCGACGACGAGCGCGCTCCGCAGCTCCTGATCCGTGACCTCGCTCAGGTCGCGACGCCCGCCGGACGCGTGGCGCCCCTGCGCGGTGCCGGGCTGGCATCGGTCGAGGTCGTCGAGGACGCCTTCGTGCTGATCGACCAGGGCCGCATCACAGCCGTCGGACCGATGCGGCTGCTGCGCTCGCCCGCCGGCGAGGTCGAGGAGCTCGACGGGCGTGGCCTCTCGGCCGTACCGGGTCTCGTCGACTGCCACACGCACGCCTGCTTCGCCGGCGATCGCGTGGAGGAGTTCTCCCTGCGCGCAGCCGGTGCGGGCTACGAGGAGCTCCACGCCGTCGGCGGCGGCATCCTCTCGACCGTGCGCGCGACGCGCGAGGCGGGAGAGCGAGGGCTCGCACTTGCCCTCGAGCGCCACGCCGAGTGGATGCTGCAGGCGGGCACGACGACCTTCGAGGCCAAGTCGGGCTACGGGCTCGACCGTGACACCGAGCTCGCGCAACTGCGGGTGATCCGGGCGGCGGGCGGCGTCGCCACGTGGCTCGGGGCACACGCCGTCCCACCCGAGCTCGCCGGCTCGGGTGCCGACGCCTACGTCGACTTCCTCCTCGCCGAGGTGCTTCCCGATGCCGCCCGGATCGCGGAAGCGGCAGACGTCTTCCTCGAGCGCGGCGCGTTTGACGTCGACCAGGCGCGGCGCTATCTCGAAGCCTGCCGCGCGGCGGGGCTCGAGCTGAGGCTCCACGGCGACCAGTTCACCGAGTCGGGGGCGATCCCCCTTGCGATAGAGCTTCGAGCCCGGTCTGTCGACCACCTCGAGAGCACCGGCCGAGCCGGGGTCGCAGCGCTTGCGGCGAGCGACGTCGTCGGCGTTCTCCTGCCTGCCAGCGCGCTCTTCCTCGGGCGTCCGATGCCGCCGGCGCGAGAGCTCGTCGACGCCGGCGCAGCGGTGGCGCTGGCGACGGATCTGAACCCGGGCAGTGCCTTCTGCGAGAGCCTCCCGCTCGTCTGCTCGCTCGCCTGCACCCAGCTCGGGCTGTCGCCGGAGGAGTCGCTCGTCGCGTGCACCGTGAACGCGGCTCACGTGCTCTCGCGCGCCGAGCGCAAGGGGCGGCTGGCCCCGGGCTTCGACGCGGACGTCGTCCTCCTCGACGCGGACGACTGGCGGCACCTCGCCTACCATCTCGGTGGGCCGGTCGTCCACACCGTGCTCCGAGGCGGCCGGGCCGCCTGGAAGCGCGCGGCATAATCGCTCGATGCCCACCCGCAAGCAGCGGCGCCGTCGTGCGAAGGGGTTCCGCCACGAGTACGTCTGGGAGGACGCCGAAGGGAACGAGCTCGACCCGGACGAGGTTCCGGCGCGGACATCCGAGCCGCGGCGCCAACCGGGGCGCGCGGGACGCGACCCTCAGGCTCCGTCGTGGCGTCGCACGTTCAAGCGCGGGTTGATCTTCGCCCCGATCATGTTCGTGACCGTCATGCTCCTCTCGAACGACCTCACCCTCGCCGAGCAGATCACGCAGACGGCGTTCATCGTCGCGATCTTCGTCCCGTTCAGCTACCTCCTCGACGGCGTCCTGTGGCGGTCGTACAAGAGACGGGCGGCGCGTCGCGGCGGGGACGGCCGCGGGCGCGGGCGCGGGAGCTGACGGGTTCCGCTCATGACGCTCCGCGTCGAACAGCTCCCGCTCGGGCCGATCGGGACCAACTGCTACGTCGTCCGAGCCGACGCGTCCGCGAACGAGGCCGCCGTCGTCGATCCGAGCGGCGAGGCAACCGAGCTTCGGCTCACGCTGGCCGGCCTCGGAGCCCGCTGCGCAGGGATCCTCGTGACGCACGGCCACTGGGATCACCTGGTCGGTGTGGCCGACCTCGCGGAGAGCGCGGGCGCGCCGGTCTACATGCCCGAGGGAGAGCGGATGCTGCTCGAGGATCCGGCGAGGTTCACGCCTTCCGGGATCACGCTCCGCCCGTACGCCCCGGACGTCCTCGTCCGCGGGGGTGAGACGGTCGACGTCGCCGGAATCGCATTCGACGTCCTCTCGGTGCCGGGCCACTCGCCCGCGCACGTCGCGTATCACGCCGGCGGGAGCCTCTTCTCGGGGGACGTGCTCTTCGCAGGCTCGGTGGGGCGGACCGATCTGCCCGGCGGGGACTGGGACACGCTCGTCGCGTCGGTGCGCTCCCTCATGGACGCGTACCCGCCGGAGACCGTCGTCTACCCCGGCCACGGGCCGGCGACGACGCTCGCAGACGAGCTCGCTCGCAACCCGTTCCTCGCGGAGCTTCGTGCGGAGCGAACTGGTTGACGTCTGAGGCGAAGATCGAACGTCCGCGGGGGACGCACGACATCGTGCCCGCGGAGCAGCCGCTCTGGCGGCTCGTCATCGACGAGGCGGAGCGGCTCTGCTCGCTCTACGGCTACCGGGCGATCGTGACACCGGTGTTCGAGGACACGGCGCTCTTCGAGCGGACCTCGGGCGCGGGCTCGGACGTCGTGCAGAAGGAGATGTACACGTTCGAGGATCGCAGCGGGCGCTCTCTCACCCTCCGCCCCGAGGCGACCGCTCCGATCTGCCGCGCCTACGTCGAGCATGGCATGCACCGGGATCCGCAGCCGGTGAAGCTCTACACCGTCGCGCCGATGTACCGCTACGCCGCGCCGCAGCGCGGGAGGTATCGCGAGCACTGGCAGCTCTCCGTCGAGGCGATCGGCTCGGATCATCCGTCCGTCGACGCCGAGGTCATCCAGCTCTATCACGCGTTGCTCGGACGCCTCGGCGTCGGCGAGTTCTCGCTCGCGGTCAACTCGATCGGCTGCCGCGAGTGCCGACCGGCGTATCTCGAGGCGCTGCGCCGGTGGCTCGACCTCAACCTCGGCCGTCTCGATGCGGCGACGAGGGAGAAGGCCGCGGCGAGCCCGCTGCGCGTGTTCGACAACATCGAGGCCAAGCCGGTGCCCGTGCAGGAGGCGTTGGCCGAGGCGCCCACGATCGGGGAGTCGCTCTGCGACGCGTGCAGGGAGCACTTCGCCGCGGTTCGGCGCGATCTCGACGCGTACGGCGTCTCCTTCGAGCTCGTCCCGACGCTCGTGCGCGGCCTCGACTACTACACGCGCACGACGTGGGAGTTCCTCGGGCCGGAGGAGGGCGCGCAGAGCTCCCTGTCCGGCGGCGGGCGCTACGACGGGCTGGTCGAGGAGATCGGTGGCCCGCCGACGCCGGGAGTCGGCTTCGGCGCCGGCATCGAACGGCTCGTCCTCGCCCTCGAGCACGCAGGAGTCGAGGCGGGCCAGCCGGCGATCGACGTGTTCTTCGCGCTCGAGGACGGGGCGTCGCGCGAACGGGTCGCCGCTTGGCTGCAGCAGCTGAGAATACGCGGCATCGCCGCCGACACCGACTACGCCGGGCGCTCGCAGAAGGGCCAGCTGACGCAGGCGGCGCGCCTCGGCGCATCCCGCATCGTCCTCGTCCGGTCCGACGGCGCGACGGTGCGGAGCCGCGGGCACGACGACGAAGAGGTCCCGCTGGACGACGTGCTCGCGAGGCTGGCGCCGTGACCTGGAGGGACGTCATGTGCGGGGAGCCGCGCCCGAAGGACGTCGGGCGGAGGGTCACCCTCGCCGGCTGGGCGGCTCGCCGCCGCGATCACGGCGGCCTGGTCTTCGTCGACCTCCGCGATCGCTCGGGGCTCGTGCAGCTCGTCGTCAACCCTGAGAGGTCGGCGGCTGCGGCCGAGCTCGCAAAGGAGATCCGGAACGAGTTCGTGCTGCAGGCCTCGGGCGAGGTGGTCGCGCGCTCGCCGGAGACCGTCAACGCGAAGATGCCCACCGGCGAGGTCGAGCTGCACGTCGACGAGCTGACGATCGTGTCCCGCTCCACGCCACTTCCGTTCCAGCTCGACGAGGAGGGCGTCGACGAGGCCCTGCGCCTGTGCTACCGCTGGCTCGACCTGCGAACCGAGCGGATGCAGCACAACCTGCGGCTGTCCGCCGTCGCGGTCTCCGCCATCCGACGGCGTATGGAGGAGCTCGGCTTCGTCGACTTGTGGACGCCGAATCTCACGCGCGCCACGCCCGAGGGCGCTCGTGACTTCCTCGTCCCCATGCGCCTCCAGCCGGGGACGTTCTTCGCCCTGCCCCAGTCGCCGCAGCTCTTCAAGCAGCTCTTCATGATCTCCGGCTTCGACCGCTACTACCAGATCGCGACGTGCTTCCGGGACGAGGATCTGCGTGCGGATCGGCAGTTCGAGTTCCGGCAGCTCGACGTCGAGATGGCCTTCGCCGAGCGTGACGAGGTCCTCGAGGTGCTGGAGGCGGCCGTCAGGGCCGCCTTCGAGGCGGTGGGGCGGGAGCCGCCCTCGTCTCCGTTTCCGCGGCTCGCCTGGAGCGAGGTCATGGCCCGCTTCGGCTCGGACAAGCCGGACCTCCGCTTCGGCCTGGAGATCCAGGACGCGACGGACGTCACCCGCGGCTCGGAGCTCGGCGTCTTCTCGCAGGCGGCGTCGGTCCGCTTCCTCGCCGCGCCGAGGGCCTTCTCGCGCGCGGAGCTCGCACGGCTCGAGGATCTCGTGAAGGAGTGGGGCGCCAAGGGGCTCGCGTACCTGGTCGTCGACGAGTCCGGCGAGGTGCGGTCGCCGATCGCGAAGTTCTTGTCCGAGCGGGAGCTCGATGCCTTCCGGGCGGAGCCCGGCTCGACGGTGCTGTTCGCCGCGGACGAGCCCCGCTCGGCGGCGCGTGTCCTCGGTCTGCTGCGACTGCACCTCGCCCGCGAGCTCGGTCTCGTCGACGAAGGGGGTGACGAGCTCCTCTGGGTGCTCGACTTCCCGCTCTTCGAGCTCGACGAGGAGACCGGCGCCTGGACGTTCAGCCACCACCCGTTCACCGGGATCGCGCCGGGCGACGAGGAGCTGATCGAGAGCGACCCGGGCGCCGCACTGAGCCAGGCCTACGACCTCGTCTGGAACGGCTGGGAGCTCGGGTCCGGCTCGATCAGGATCCATCGGCAGGACGTCCAGCAGCGGGTCTTTCGTGCGCTCGGCCTGAGCGAGGACGAGGCGAAGGAGAAGTTCGGGTTCCTGCTCGAGGCGCTGCAGATGGGCGCCCCACCGCATGGTGGCTTCGCGCTCGGCCTCGACCGCTTCATCGCGCTGCTCGCCGGCGAGCCGAACATCCGCGAGGTGATCGCGTTCCCCAAGTCCTCGAGTGGATCCGATCCCTTGACCGGTGCTCCATCGGCGGTCCCGGCGGAACAGCTGGCGGAGCTGGGAATCCGCGTCCTCGGGGATCCCACCTAGGTCGAAGACGCGCCTTCCGGCCAGTTGCTTCCAAGACCCAGAGCCGATCAGGATGTGGCCGATGCGGCCATGGCTCGGTGTGGTCCCCGTTGCCGCGATCGCCCTCGGTGCCCAGCTCTCAGGCGCGAACGTCGGCGCCAGGCCCGCTGTCGTCGCCTCCGTCTCCGACGGCGACACGCTGACCCTCACGAACGGGAAGCGGGTTCGCCTCTTGCAGGTCGACACGTCCGAGCTCGGATCGGGCGACTGCTACTCGCGTGCCGCGAGGACGGCGCTTCTCACCCTGGCGCCGGTCGGGAGTCGAGTCGTCTTGGAGGGCGACTCCAGGCTGGACGACGTGGATCGCTTCGGGCGGCTCTTGCGGTACGTCCATCGTGGCTCGGTGAACGTCAACGTGCGTCTCGTGAAGCTCGGGGCCGCGGCTCCCTACTTCTACCGGGGCGACCGCGGTCGATACGCGACGCGTCTCCTCTCGGCAGCGCGGAAGGCGAGGGCGGCCAAGCGTGGCCTCTGGAGAGCCTGCCCCGGGACACGGCTCGATCCGTACCGCGCTCTCGAAACCGGCCGCGGCGGTCCTCCGACGGCGAACCTCGCGGGTGGCTGCGACTCGAACTACCGGAGGACGTGCGTCCCGAACGCGCCCTACGACCTCGACTGCCGCGACGTCGACGGCCCCGTTCTCGTCGTGGGGGTCGACGTCCATCGCTTCGACGGCGACGGCGATGGCATCGGCTGCGAGTCCGGGTAGCCTGCCGGGGGACGACGCCGGCGAAACGCATCCCCCGGCGAGCGAATCCTGAGACCGAGCGTCGTTGCTGGGCTCGGCGCGCAGGTCGAGATCCAACGGCGACACATCACGGCCGCTGATC
>JBOHBD010000324.1:0-9863 GCA_050698195.1 Gaiellaceae bacterium | reverse complement strand
CTGCAGCAGCATGAGGACGGCAGCGGCGCTCGCCGGTACGAATGCGATCGCGAAGGTCTTCATCAGTCTGGGATGCACCCCTTTGCGGTGTAGAGGCGGGCCTTCCCCGATTGGAAGACCTCGGCGTACAGCAACGGCTTCCCGGCCTGCGTCCGCACGGCAAGCCGGGCTTCCTGTACCGGGACGCCGGTTCGGAGGAACGAGTGAAGCTCGCGCAGCGCGGCGGGCGATCGCAGGAGGGCCCGCACGCGGACGAGGACCCGTCCCGGGACGGTGCAGTCGAGCTCCTCGCCGAACACGCCCGCGAGGCCGCCCCGGAGCTTGCGAGACTCGAAGGGGACCGGAGTCCTCACGGCTCGGCAGACCCTCGTGTTCAGTGCGAGCGTGCCGGATGCGAGCGCAGGGGACGCCCTCCACTCGGTGTCGAGGGTCGTCGCCGCGGTCGGTCGCCCTGCGGTGATGAACGCTAGCGAGTCGTCCAGGAACCAGTTCGCTCGTGCCCCGCCGCCGCTCGCGACGACCGCGAACGGGAGCTGCTTCCAGCTCCGTGTGCCCGCCAGCCGGATCCCCCGGTGCGCTCGAGCCTCGACCTCGCGCACGCCGCCGTTGAAACCCGTCGCGCAGAGGAGCGTGCGGTCGACGATCCGCGACGCCGACGGCTGCGCGCCCGCCGACGCCTGCAGCCCGGCGATCGCCACGAGGGCGGATCCGAGCGCGACGGCGACGGCTCTCCTCACGAGGTCCAGGGCTCCGACGCGGAGGCGGTGAAGCAGGGCGCGGCGCTCTTGGCGGGAACGAACGCCCGCAGCCTCCACCCGCGCCGCGGGACGGTGAAGGTGGCCACGAAGGTGTAGTACTTCACGGGAGCGGGAGTCAGACGGGCCGTCGCGATTCGCCTCCACCGTTCCTCGATCTGCCGCTGGAGCAGAATCGTCCGTCCCCGGAGATCAACCGGGTTGTTCACCGACGTGAACGCGGTCACGCGGTGTCGCTTGCGGCTCAGCTTCCTATGTGAGACGACGAGATGGCCACGGAAGGTGACCGGCTCGCTCAGCTGACCGTTCCAGCGTGCTCGATAGCTCTCGCTGACGAGCGCATCGGGGCGGGAGACGACGATCGGAAGCTCGGTCTCCCAGAAACCGCCCTCTCGAGTCCGAGCCCCCGCGACTGCTGTCGAGAACGAGCGACCGCAGTACTGCCGGAGGACGGCGACGTCCTCGTTCGCCGCACCGCTCGCGATCCGTCCCGAGAGCCGAGCTTTGTAGCAGCGGCAGGCCTGGTCGTAGTAGCGGATGAAGCTCAGCGTCACGCCTTGTGTCTCGGCCGGAGGGGCGGCGCCCGCCGACCCGGTCATCGCCGCAAGAGCCAGAGCGATGAGGATCGGGGTCTGACGCATCAGTCGCGGACGCAACTCCGCGCGGTGAAGAAGGGCGTCTTTCCGGATTGGAAGGCCTGGGCGTACACGAGCGGCTTGCCCGAGAGCGTCCGCACGACGAGCTTCGCCTCGGCCAGCGGCACGTTCGTCGCGAAGAACATCTGCCGCCGTTTCAGCGTGCCCGCCGACTGCAGCCTCGCCCGCACGCGCAGGAGGACGCGGCGCGGGGCGACGCAGTCGCGCTCGTCGCCGAGGGCGCTCGCGGCGCCGCCCCGAAGGCCGTCCCTCGTCAGCGCGACGCGCGCCTTCGACGCCTTGCACCTCGTGCGGTGGATGCCGAGCGTGCCCGAGACTTTGACGGGAAACGTGTAGAAGTCCGAGTCGACGGTCGTATCGGCGACCGGGCTCCCGGCGGTGATCCAGGCGAGCGCGGTCGCGGGAGCGGCCTGGTTCCCGCTCAGGGCGCCGCCGGCCCCGCCGGTCGTGACGATTGCGTACGGCAGCTTCGCCCAGCTCGAGCCGGAGCGGTAGCCGGCGTGAGCACGCGCCTCGACCTCGTGGATGCCGCCGTGGGCATCGGTCTCGCAGATCATGGTTCGGTCGATCACCGGCCCGGACGCACGGGAGACGGGGGGCGTCGCCGCGGCACTCGGCGCGGTCACGGTCTGGCGTGCGGCTCGCTCGTTCGTTCGGGCAGGGCCGACGACGAGCCGGTCGAGCTGGCGCTGAGCTTCCGCGATCAGGTCGGTCGACGGGGTCGGCGTCCCGAAGTAGATGTTCAGGTCGACGTTGTGGCCGCCGACCGCGGCCCGGAGCTCGTACTGCGCGAGCGGCTGCTCGGGACGAACCTGGGCGCCGTACTGGATGTACGGCACGGCGTCGCGCATGCGCAGGGGCAAGGTGTCCGTGTCGAAGCGCGCGTCGGCCCACGGCTCGTCGCCGCGCGGGATGAACGTGGCGACGATCACGATTCCGCGCGGAGGAAGCTCGAGGAGCGTCGCGTAGGGAAGGCCCGACGACTCCGCAAGCCCGCGAACGTCGTCGTCCGGGTCGAAGGCGACGTTCGCGGCGACTGCCGTCGCCGGCTGCGTGAGCGTCGCCCGGGCACCGGACTGCAGGACGTACCAGCCCGGCTCGGGAAGGAAACCGAGGCCGACCGGTCCCCGTGCGGCCGTCCCGCTCGGGGCTATGAGCGTGCCGATCCCCGCGCCCAGCACGAGCGCGATCGCGAACGCGATGCCGACGAGCGCCGCAACCCGGACGCGCGGCCCACGGCGGCGGATCGCGGCGAGCGCCCGAGCCCGGGCTCGCTTCGTCACGGCGTCGCCCGGGCCCGGGAGGCTCTCGCGCGCCTCGCGCAGCAGCCGCTCGAGCTCAGACGACACGGTCTTCCTCCAGGACCGTCCGCAGCTCGGCCTTCGCGCGGGAGAGACGGGATGCGACGGTCCCGACGGGGAGGCCGAGCACGCCGGCGATCTCCTCCAAGGGGAGGTCGAGCCAGTAGTGGAGCACGATGACGACGCGCTTCCCGGCTCCCAGCGCCGCGACCGCGTCGGCGACGGCCCAGTGGCGCAGGTCCTCCTCGGCCGACTCTCCCACGGACCACGTGTGGAAGGTCGTGTCCTCGTCGTGCAGGACTTCGACCCGGCGGCCGCGCCGGAGATGGTCGATCGCGCGGTTGACGGCGATCCGCTTCAGCCAGGGCGCGAACGGCCGTGTCTCGTCGAAGCGGTCGAGAGCGCGGAAGGCTTTCGCGATCGCCTCCTGCGCCGCGTCGTCGGCGAGCGCGCGGTCGGCGGTGACGGCATACGCCGCCCGCCAGGCGTGTGACCAGTACCGGTCGAAGAGGACCTCGGCTGCATCGCTCGATCCCTTCCGGGCGAGGACGATCAGCTCGGTGTCCGGGCGCCGGCGCACGTCTCGCTCCTTACTACGCGTGAACGGCGTAGAAGTTATCCATGGACGAACGGGTTCCGGTGCGACGACCTCGATCGGCGCGCGACCGTCAGGTTCAGGCCAGGCGCTTGTAAAGGCGGTCGATCAGCTCGGGCATCGTCTCGAGCTTCTCGGTGATGACGCGGATGCGGTACTCGCGGAAGTGCTCGGGCTCGACGCCGAGCGAGTCTGCGATGCGCGCGATGACGTCGTTCGAAGGCACCGGGCGGTTCCCGTGGACGATGTGGTTCAGGTAGCCGGCGGACAGGTCCGCCCTGTCGGCGAGCCCGCGGTAGGTCGTCCCCGTCTCCACCATCAGGCGCTCGATCGTCGGCCCGAAGGTGTCGTCGCTGTATCTCCGACGCTTCGCCATCAGCGCTGAAGGACCCATTTCACCACTTCTCGGGTCGAAACGCGCTCGTCAACCGTGCCGTCGCGGCTGCGGGCGTCCACCGCGCCGTCTTCGAGCGTCTTCCGGCCGACGATGACGCGCGCCGGGCAGCCGACGAGATCGGCGTCGGCGAACTTCTCTCCTGGACGCTCGTCGCGGTCGTCGAGAAGGACGTCGACGCCTGCTTCCGTGAGCGCCGCCGCCACCTTCTCGGCCTCGCTCAGCACGTCGTCCGAACCCCCGTGGAGGGCGAGCACGTGGACGTCGTACGGCGCGATCGAGGGCGGCCAGACGACTCCGTTCTCGTCGTGGCCCTGCTCGATCGCCGCCGCCATCACCCGTCCGGGGCCGATCCCGTAGCTGCCGCCCAGGACCGGCTTCTCAGTCCCGTCCTCGTCGAGAAAGGTCGCTTCGAGCGGCTCCGAGTAGCGCGTGCCGAAGTTGAAGATGTGGCCCACCTCGATGGCGGTCTGGAACCGGAGCCGGCCGCCGCAGACGGGGCACGTGTCGCCGTCTCGGGCTTCGCGGATGTCGACGAAGCGAGGCTCGTAGTCCCTCCCGGCCTCGACGCCGAGGAGATGCCACCCGTCTCGATTCGCGCCCGCGACGTACTGCCCCTCGCGCAGCGCCTCGTCGGCCACGACCTCGACGCCGACGCCCACGGGGCCGAGCGATCCTCCGTCGGCGCCGAACACGCTCCTGATCTCCTCGTCGGTCGCCGGGCGGAAGTCGCTGCCCAGCACCCCCAGCATCTTCGGCTCCGAGAGACGGTCGTCCCCGCGCACGAGCCCGAGGACGAGCGTCCCGTCGGAGGTCACGACCGGCATCGCCTTCGAGGTTGCTGCCTCGTCGACACCGAGCAGCTCCGCGAGCGCCTCGATCGTCGTCACGCCCGGCGTCTCGACCTTCTCGGGCGCCTCGCGCCGGTCCGGGAGCTCGGCCGCCCGCGGCACGCCGCGCGCGATCTCGAGATCTGCCGCGTAGTCGCCGTTCTCGCACGTGACGAGGGTGTTCTCGCCCGAGCCTGCGGGGCAAAGGAAGTCCTGGCTCTGCTGGCCGCCCATGATCCCCGACTCGGCCTGTACCTCGTAGAACTCGAGCCCGCAGCGCTCGAGCATCCGGTGGTAGGCCTGCCGGTGGAGCGCGAAGCTCCGCTGCAGCCCCTCGTCGTCGCGGTCGAACGAGTACGAGTCCTTCATGATGAACTCGCGGACCCGCAGGAGGCCTCCGCGAGGCCGGGGCTCGTCCCGCTCCTTGATCGAGAAGTGGTACAGGATCTGCGGCAGCTGCCGGTAGCTCTGGATCTCGCGCGCGTGGAAGGTGGCCGTCTCCTCGTGCGTCATCGGGAGGATGAACTTCCGGCCGGCGCGATCCTCGAGCCGGAAGATCTCGGGGTAGTCCCGCGCCGTCTTCTCCCAGAGCTCGGCAGGCGTGAGCACCGGCATGAGCATCTCCTGCCCGCCGATCGCGTCCATCTCCTCCCGGATGACCTGGACGACCTTCTGGTGCACGCGCCACCCGAGCGGTAGGAACGTCCACACGCCCGCGCTCAGCTGGCGGATGTAGCCGCCGCGGACGAGCAGCTTGTGCGAGACCGCCTCGGCCTCGGCCGGCGCCTCGCGCAAGGTGGGGATGAACAGCTGGGACTGCCGGGCGACCATCGTTGTCAGCCAAGGCTAGCTCCTGCGCAAGACCGGCATCCGCTAGCGCGGATCCCGGTCGCGCAAACCCCTGAAGGCGGCTGCTCTGCTCCCACCAACGGCTAGTCGAGCGGAATCAGCGAGGCCTCGGCCATCGCGAGCGCCGCCGGCTTCGCCATCTTGAGCCGCTTCGGCCGCTTCATCCCGTCCTCGAGCCAGCGGTCGATCTCGTGGAAGAGCTCGTCGATCAGCATCTCCGACGAGACCTTGCCCAGCACGCGCCCGTGCGCGTAGATGAAGCCGACGTCGCGGCCGCCGGCGATCCCGAAGTCGGCGTCTCCCGCCTCCCCCGGACCGTTCACGGCGCAGCCCATGACCGCGACCTCGAAGGCCTGTGGATACGCGCGAAGCCGCTCCTCGACGACGCGCGCGAGGTTCTCGACGCCGACGTTGTCCCGCCCGCACGACGGGCACGCGATCATGACCGGCCCCCGCTCGCGGAGCCCGAGCGCCTTCAAGATCTCCCAGGCGACCTCGACCTCCTTGACGGGGTCGGCGGTGAGCGAGACACGGAGCGTGTCCCCGATCCCGTCCGCGAGCAGCGATCCGATGCCGACTGCGCTCTTGATCCCGCCGGCGAACTCCGTCCCCGCCTCGGTGACGCCGAGGTGCAGGGGGTAGGGAACCTTCCCGGAGAGCATCCTGTACGCGCGGATCATCGTCGGCACGTGCGTCGCCTTGACCGAGATCTTGAAGTCGCGGTACTCGAGCCGCTCGAGGAGCTCGACCTCCTCGAGCGCGGCGGCGACGAGCGCCTCCGCCTGATCCTGCTGAGCAAGCCCGTGGAGATGTTTCGGCAGCGAGCCGGAGTTCGCGCCGATCCGCATCGGGATCCCCGCCCGCTTGGCGGCGCTCACGACCTGCTCGACGTTCTGGGGCCCGCCGATGTTCCCCGGGTTGATCCGGACGGCGGCGACTCCAGCGTCGATCGCCTTCAGCGCGAGCGAGGCGTTGAAGTGGATGTCCGCGATGACGGGGATCGGCGAGAGCCGCACGATCAGGGGAAGCGCGGCCGCGTCCTCGTTCTTGGGCACGGCTACCCGGACGACCTCGCATCCCGCCGACGCGAGCGCGGCGATCTGCGCCGTCGTCGCCGGGACATCGTGCGTCTTCGTCAGCGTCATGGACTGGACGACGACGGGCGCCCCCCCGCCTAGAGGCACGCTCCCGACCCGAATCTGCACGTCGCTCGCCACGGCTAGAGGGTAGCTCCCGCAGGTCCGCCCCACGGGTCCGACACTTCTACGAGAGGTTGCCGATGTCGTTCGAGAGGCCGACGAAGAAGAGGAGCAGGACGAGCGCGAGACCCACGACCGACACGCGCTCGTACACCTCGCGCTTCAGGAATCTGCCTCGCGCGCCCTCGATCAGCGAGAAGAGAATGTGGCCGCCGTCCAGCGGGAGGAGCGGCAGCAGGTTGAGGAGGGCGAGCGAGAGCGAGATGAGGCCGAGCACCCACAGGTAGTTCTCGGCGCCCCGCTCGACGGCGTCGGAGGACACCTGCGTGATGCCGATCGGGCTCGAGACGTTCTCCCGGCCCTCTCCCCTCGCCAGCCGACCGAGCGCGAGGACGATCTCCTTCGTCACGATCCCGGTGACCTCGAAGGCGCGTCCGACGGCCTCGACCGGTCCGAGCCCCTCCCCTTCGAGGCCGAATCCCAGGCGGTGCACCCCACCGTCGGTCGGAACCGCCGCGACCGGGCCGAGGTCGATCTGCTCCCCGCTCCTCACGACCGTGACGACGAGCGGCGCGCCCTCCGAGCTCGAGATGACGTCCGAGATGTCCGAGGGCTTCACGGGCTCCTCGTCGATGGCGACGACGCGGTCTCCCGCGCGAAGTCCCATCGCGGCCGCGGGAGTGTCGGGGAGCACCGATGCGACCGTCCGCGTCGCCTTGCCGCTCCCGGTCATGAAGAGGAACGCGAAGAGGACGACGGCGAGGGCGACGTTTGCGGCGGGGCCCGCCGCGATCGCGACGAGTCGCTTCCACGTCGGTGCCTTCCAGTACGCGTCCGGGCCGAGCCCGTCCCTGAGCTCGGTCAGGCCCTTCTCGGCCGAAGCGGCAGCCGCCGAAGAGAGCTTGTGGTCCTTCGCGGCGTCCTCGAAGTCGTCGACCGTCGCGAGCGCGGCTTCGAGGTCGTCGCCTTCGAGGGCGCGCTTGACCCGATCCGCAGGGCCTGCGAGCGTCGGCGCCTCCGACACCGCTCGCTCGAAGCGCCGCTCGGCGTCGTGCGGCACCGGGCGGTGCATCCCCGGGATCGAGACGAAACCTCCGAGCGGGATCGTTCCGATGCCATACTCGATCCCCTTCCTCTTCACGCGGACGAGCGGCGGTGGGAAGCCGACGTAGAACCTGCGCGGCCGAAGCCCCACGGCGAGCGAGGCGAAGAAGTGCCCGGCCTCGTGGACGAGGATGAGGAGGGCGAGCCCAACGATGGCGATGGCGATGCTCATGCGGCGGGCGCCAAGCTCCCTTCGGCGAGACGGCGGGCCTCGGCGTCGGCCTCGACGAGGTCGGCGAGATCGCCGGCAGGAGCACCGTCGACCTCCGCGAGGGCATCCTCCACGAGTGCGGCGATGTCGACGAAGCCGATGCGCCCGTCGAGGAAGGCCGCTACCGCGACCTCGTTGACCGCGTTGAAGGCGCACGGGTAGGTGCCTCCCCTCTCCCCCGCCTCCCGCGCGAGGCGCAGGAGCGGGAAGCGCTCCGGGTCGGGCGGCTCGAACTCGAGCGTCAGGGGCATCGTGAGATCGAGAGCCGGTACGCTCGTGGCGCGGCGCTCGGGGTACGTGAGCGCGAACGAGATCGGGACTCTCATGTCCGGGTACCCCACGTGTGCGAGCGCTGCCCCGTCGCCGAAGCGGACGATGCCGTGGACGAGGGAGGTCGGGTGCACGACGACCTCGATCCGCTCGTACTCGACTCCGAAGAGATAGCGAGCCTCGATCAGCTCCAACCCCTTGTTCGCCAGCGTCGCCGAGTCGATCGTGATCTTGGGGCCCATGGACCAGGTCGGGTGGGCGAGAGCCTCCTCCACGCTCACTGATTCGAGATCCCCGAGCGAACGGATTCGAAACGGGCCGCCGGAGGCGGTGAGGACGAGCGAGTCGATCGTCTCGCGCTCGCGGCCTTCGAGGCACTGAAACAACGCCGAGTGCTCGCTGTCGACAGGAAGCAGGAGACCGCCGCCTCGCTTCCAGGCCGTCACGGCCAGATCGCCCGCGGCGACGAGGCTCTCCTTGTTCGCGAGCGCGAGCGTGACCCCGCGCTCGAGCGCCCAGAGAGTCGCGCCGACCCCGGCGAAGCCGACGACGGCGTTCAGGACGAGATCGGGCTCGGACACGTCGAGAATCGCGGTCAGGTCGCCGCCGACCTGGCTGTGGTCGACGCGGTAGCGGGCAGCGAGCTCGTCGAGCGGCTGCGAGCCGGACGCAAGGGCGCAGATCTCGAGATCTGCGTGCGCGTCGACGATCTCGAGTGCCTGCCGCCCGATGGAGCCGGTGGCCCCGAGCAGCGCAATCCGCTTGAGGTCGGTGGCCACAGGGGAAGGCTAACCGGTGACGTGTTCAGAACGTGCTGCGGATCTACGTGACCGCGAGGATCACGTAGTACGCGGCCGGGCCGGCCCAGAGAAGGGCGTCCAAGCGGTCGAGCATGCCGCCGTGGCCGCCGAGGAGGCGTCCCGAGTCCTTGGTCTGCAGGTCGCGCTTCACCGCCGACTCGTAGAGATCCCCGAACACGCCCGCGAGCGCGACGACGGCGCCGAAGAGGAGGGTCTCAGGGATCGTGAGGAACTCGTCGCGGTCCTTGTAGAGGATGAGGAACGCGACGACCATCGCTACGAGGACGCCACCGAGAAAGCCCTCCCACGTCTTTCCCGGCGAGATCGCAGGCGCCAGCTTGTGACGACCGACCGCCCGCCCGACGAAGAACGCCGCCGTGTCGGCGGCGAACACGGTGAACAGCACCGCCATCACCGCCCAGAAGCCGTGGTCCGGGACGTCGCGCACGAGGAGCAGGAAGCCGATCCCGGCCCCCACCCAGACGACCCCGAGCAACGTCACGCCGAACGACGTCGTCGCCGACGTCCGGATGTCGGACAGGCCGTAGAAGACGAAGGAGAAGAACAGCGTCGCGAGGATTCCGGCCACCATCCACGGCAGGTCACCGAGTTGCAGCCCGAGGAGGGCCAGCACGAAGCCGATGTAGCCTGCGATGACGAGCGGCCGCAGCTCCTTCGCCATCGTGTACAGCTCGTGGAGCGCGACCAACCCGGCGAGGAGTGCCAGCCCGAAGAGCCACCAGCCGCCGACGTAGACGAGCCCGATGACGAGGGGCAGGAGGACGAACGAGACCAGGAGTCGCGATACGAGCGGGCTCATCGCGTGCCGAACCTACGGCCGCGGCGCGCGTACTCATCGAGCGCCGCGCGGAGCTCCGCCTCGCCGAAGTCGGGCCAGA
>JBOHBD010000323.1:0-2363 GCA_050698195.1 Gaiellaceae bacterium | reverse complement strand
GAGCCCACCTCTACCGTCCCTGCGCAGAGCACCCGGCGCCCCTCGTGCCACTCGAGCGCTGCACGGGCCTTCGAGGCCGGATCGGCAGGGACGGAGAGCTCGAGCCGCTGGACCTCTCGACCCTTCCTGAGCTCGACGCCGAGGCAATCGCGGTCTGCCTCCTCTTCGCCTTCCGCGATGCCCGGCACGAGCTCGACGTCGCCGCGGAGCTCCGCAGGCGCCATCCGCACGCGCACGTCGTCGCGTCGCACGAGGTGGCTCCCGAGTTCCGCGAGTACGAACGCGCGTCGACGACGGTGGTCGACGCGTATCTCGGCCCCGTGCTCTCGCGCTACCTCCGAGCACTCTCCCGAGCGTGCGCGGAGACGGGCCTCCCGTCACCGCTCGTGATGCGCTCCTCCGGAGGCCTCGCGACGCTCGGGGAGGCGGCCGAGCATGCCGCATTCGCCCTTCTCTCCGGCCCGGCGGCCGGGGTCGTCGGGGCCGCACGGATCGCATCTCTCGCGGGATTCGAGAACGCGCTCTCGTTCGACATGGGCGGCACGTCCACCGACGTGTGCGCGATCGTCGGCGGCGAGGCACGGCGGGAGCACGAGCGAACGGTGGGCGGAGTACCGGTTCGGCTGCCGACGCTGGCGGTGCACACGGTCGGCGCGGGTGGGGGCTCGATCGCGTGGGAGGACCCGGGAGGCGCGCTTCGGATCGGGCCCGAGAGCGCCGGGGCCGACCCTGGCCCGGCGTGTTACGGACGTGGAGGAGCACGACCGACCGTGACCGACGCGAACCTTCTCCTCGGCCGACTTCCGACAGAGCTGCCCGGCGCCATCGAGCTCGACGCGAACGCAGCCCGTCGTGCGCTCGACCGCATCGCCCCGGAGGCCGTGATCGACGTCGTGAACGCGGAGATGGTGCGTGCGCTACGCGTCGTGTCGGTCGAGCAGGGACTCGATCCGCGAGACTTCGCCCTCGTC
The DNA here is from genome assembly GCA_050698195.1 of Gaiellaceae bacterium. Taxonomy (GTDB): domain Bacteria; phylum Actinomycetota; class Thermoleophilia; order Gaiellales; family Gaiellaceae; genus GMQP-bins7. Next base: position 1,392 of record JBOHBD010000323.1, on the reverse strand, counting down.
GCCTTCGGTGGCGCCGGGCCGCTCCATGCCTGCGCGCTCGCCGAGGAGCTCGGGATCGTGACCGTGCTCGTTCCGGCCGCCGCCGGCGTCCTCTCGGCACTCGGCCTCGTCGCCGCCGACGAGCGCCGTGACGCGGTGCGCTCGTACGTCACGCCTCTGGACGAGGCCGGAGAGCTCCCGGACGAGGGCGAGGCGGATCTCCGCTACCTGGGCCAGTCGTTCGAGCTCACCGTTGCCCTCGGCCCGCGCCTCGCCGAGCGCTTCCACGAAGCGCACGAGGAGCGCTACGGCTACTCAGACCGCTCGCGCCGACTCGAGCTCGTCGCCGTTCGCACCGCCGAGGTCCGCGCGGCGGATCCTGTGAACGTCACCGGCCCGAGGTTGACCGCTCGAGGCTCGCAGATCCTCGAGCTCGACGGAGCGACCCTCTGGGTACCCGGGGGGTGGGCCGGCGACACGGATCGATTCGGCACGCTCGTGCTTCGGAGACGGCCGTGATACCCGTGGAGCTCCAGGTCATCGGGAGCGCGCTGCGGGCGATCGCGGAGGAGATGGGTGCGGTCCTGGTCCGCTCGGCCTTCTCGGCGAACATCAAGGAGCGACGGGACTGCTCGACCGCCCTCTTCGACGAGGACGGCCGCATGGTCACGCAGGCCGAGCACATCCCCGTCCACCTGGGCGCGATGCCGGAAGCCGTCGCCGCGGTCCGCGAGCACGATCCGGCGCTCGGTGAGCCGTGGATCCTCAACAACCCGTACACCGGCGGCACGCACCTCCCGGACCTCACGATCGTCACGAGGATACCGCTCGGATACGCGGTGACGCGCGCGCATCACGCGGACGTCGGAGGGTCGGAGCCCGGAAGCCTCCCCGCGCACTCGACCACGTTGGCCGAGGAGGGCGTCGTGATCCCCCCCACGCGCCTCGACGGGCCCGCGCTCGAGGGGCTCGTCGGCCGGATGCGGAACCCGGACGAGCGCCGCGGCGACCTACGTGCGCAGCTGGCGGCGCATCGCCTGGCAGAGCGACGCGTGGAGGAGCTCTGCGCCAGGCGGGGTCGCGAGCACGTCGCCGCGGCGATGGACGAGCTTCTCGCCTACTCGGAGCGCGTCGTGCGGAGCTCGCTCCGCCGGCTGCCGGACGGGCGCTACGAAGGCACGGACGCCCTGGAGACACCGGAAGGGCTGCTCGAGCTCCGCGCGACGGTCACGATCGCCGGCGACGCCGTCGAGATCGACTTCGACGGAACCTCGCCCCAGCACGAGGGCAACCTCAACTGCCCACTGGCCGTGACGCGCTCCGCCTGCTTCTACGTCGTGCGCTGCCTGACCGCCCCCGACCTGCCCGCGTCGGGAGGCGCGTTCACCCCGGTCACGGTCCGCGCGCCACGAG
>JBOHBD010000322.1:0-5186 GCA_050698195.1 Gaiellaceae bacterium | reverse complement strand
CCTCCACCGCGTCGTCCAGTGGCATCCGGTGCGTGACGACCGCCGCGGGATCGAGCCGCCCCTCTGAGATCATCGAGATGAGGCGCTTCCGATGGGCCAACGAGTCGCCGATGGAGAAGCGCAAGGTCAGCTCGCGCTCGAACATCAGGCCGTTGTTCAGCGGGTAGTCGGGCTCGAAGTGCGCCCCGACGACCGAGACGACTCCGCGGCCGCGGGCGAGCCGCAGGGCTGCGCTGAGCGCTCCCGGCGTCCCGGCTGCCTCGACTACGACGTCGGCTCCCAGCCCGTCGCTCGCGCCGGCGACGGCCTCGGCCACTTCGCCCGGCTCGAAAACTCGCGCTCCGAGGCTCGCGGCGAGCTCCCTCCGCTGGTCGACTCCGTCGACTGCGAAGACGGTTGCGCCGACGTCGAGCGCGACCATCACGGCCATCAGCCCGACGGCGCCAAGGCCCACCACGCAGACGAGGTCGCCGCGCTTCACCTCGCCGCGGACGACCGCGTCGTACGCGGTAGGCAGGTTGTCGGCGAGGAAGACCGCCGCGTCGTCGGACACCGACTCGGGGAGCGGGGCGAGCACAGTGTCGGCGTGCGGGACGCGGACGAAGTCGGCCTGGGCCCCGTCGAGGCGCGGATAGACGCCGGAGTAGCCGAAGAGCGCCCGCCCGGAGCACTGTGTCACGCGGCCGGCGCGGCAGGCCGCGCAGGTTCCGTCCGCCACCAGGCTCATGTTCACGACGCGCTGGCCCGTGCGTAACGAGCTGACGGCGGATCCCACCTCCACGACGATCCCCGCGAACTCGTGGCCGAGGATGGTCCCGTACTCGAAGCCGGGGGTCAGCCCGTGGAGCGGGAAGAGGTCGGCGCCGCAGATGGCGGCGGCGTCGACACGGACGACCGCATCGGTCTCCACCTGCAGGACGGGATCCGGAACCTCCTCGACGCGGACGTCTCCCGGTCCGCGCAGGATGACAGCCTTCACGCCGGCTGCTCGATCTCGACGAGGTAGCCGTCAGGGTCGACGCAGTAGAAGCGGCAGCCGCCCCAGGGTGGCTCGTATGGCTCAGCGAGGAACCGGGTGTCTTTGCCCTCGAGCTCTCGGTGCACCGCCCGCGCTTCCTTCACCTCGAGCACGATCACGACGTTGGCCCTCGAGGCGTCAGCGGGCGCCGTCATCGTCACTCCCGGACGGTCCTCCGCCGGATGGCCCTGCTCGGCGAGCGAGAGCCGGGCGCCGGCCGCGACGAGCGTCGCGTACGGCGGCTCGTCGTACAGGGCCTCCACTTCGAGCCCGAGGGTGTCTCGGTAGAAGGCAAGCGACCGCTCGAAGTCGGAGACGGCGAGGATCGCGCCGGCACGTGCGACCTCGAAACTCGCCATCTCAGTTGTGGGACATGCCCGCGTCGGCCACGAGCATCTGTCCGGTTATCCACCCCGCCTCTTCGGAGGCGAGGAACGCCACGGCCGGCGCGATGTCCGCGGCGACGCCACGGCGGGGGATGGCCTGGAGCATCTGCACGAACTCGAAGGCCTCCTTGTGCGGGCTCGCCAGGACGCCCTCCGTCTCGGTGAGCCCGGGCGCCACCGAGTTCACGGTGATTCCGTACTTGCCGACCTCCCGTGCGAGTGCTCGCGTGAAGGCGAATATGCCGCCCTTCGAGGCGACGTAGTGAGCCAGGTTAGGCGTTCCCGCGAGGACGACGTTCGATGCCATGTTCACGATCCGGCCGTAGCCCGCCTCGCGCATCGCCTTCTGCGCGTAGTGGGAGGCCAGAAACGTGCCGTCGAGGTTGACGGCCATGACGCGCCGCCATTCGGCGAAGTCGACGTCGTCCCAGGGGGTGAACGGGACGATCGCCGCGTTGTTGACGAGGACGTCGAGCTTCCCGTAGGCCCCGACGGTGTCGTCCACCATGCGCTTGACGTCATCCTCGTTCGAGATGTCGACCTGCATGCCCAGGCCACCCTCCGGGGCGGCCTGCTTCGCACCGTCGCCGTTCACGTCTGCGATGACGACCGTCGCGCCCTCGTCGGCGAGCTTGTCGGCGATGGCCTTGCCGATCCCCTGTGCGGCGCCGGTGACGATCGCCACCCTGCCGTCCAACTTGCCCATCGTTCCCTCCTAGACCTCGTAGAAGTCCGGTGCGTGCTTGTACGTCTTGAAGGCGTCCGAATCGTGGGACAGGTAGATGTCTGCCCCGTTCTCGGCGGCCACCTCCTTCACCCGTGCGATCGAGCGCACGCCTGCGCGGGGGTCGACATGGAACCCCGGCTGGATTCCCTTCTCCAGCGCCGGCTGCGTGTACACGACGTCGAAGGCGAAGAGCATCGGCTTTGCGTCCCGAGCGGGCTTCACGAGCAGCGAGTAGTGACCGACCGTGTGGCCCGGGGTCTCGAAGAGCCAGAGCCCGTTCGCGAGCTCGAAGTCGCCGGAGACCGTCTCGAAGTTCGCACCTTCGTAGTCCCAGGTCTTGTCCGAGTAGCCGAAGTGCTCGAAGGGCTCGTGGTTCCTCGCCTGGGCGATTTCCCGCTCGTGGATGATGTTCCGCACCCCCGTACCGGCGAAGAGCTTGTTGCCGCCGACGTGGTCGAAGTGCAGATGTGAGTTGACCAGCGTCGTCACGTCGGAGAGCGAGAAGCCGGCGAGCTCGAGCTGGGCCGGGATCGCCTGCTCCGGCGTCTGCTCGGGGAGCTCGAACGGCAGTACGGCGTTCGTGTGCTCGAAGTCGAACCCGGTGTCGAAGAGGAAGAGTCCGTCGTCGTGCTCGATGAGCACCGCGTACGAGGGGATCCGCACCTGGGGACCCGGGACGTTCCACATCAACTGCGTGTGCTCGATGACGATCGAGCCGTTGTCGAGGAGCCAGATCTTCATCGTTCCTCCTACGCTTCCAGGGCCTTGCGAACGGCGACGAGCTTGGTCGCCCGCTGCGCGCGGAGCTCAAGGATCTGCTCGGGTGTGTAGTCGTAGATACCGCTGCCGGTCTTCATGCCCAGCTTCCCCTCCGCGATCCGGTCGCGGATCGTCGACGAGACCTCGCCGGACGTGGAGAGATCCTGGTTCAGGTACGAGCCGACCGCGTCGTAGATGTCGAGCCCGGCCATGTCGAGCAGCTCCATTGGCCCGATCACGGCGAGCTTGTACCCGATGCCCCAGCGGACGTTGAGGTCGAGCCCCTCCGGGTCGATGATCCCGCGGTCGACGAGGTCGAGGCACTCGCGGAGGATCGCGTAGAGGATGCGGTTCTCGACGAAGCCCGGCACCTCCTTCTCGACCACCGGGTGGTAGCCGAAGCTCCGGATCAGCTCGCAGGCGTCGTCGACGACGCGCTGGCCCGTCTGCTCGCCTGGGATCACCTCGATCATCGGGATCAGGTGCGGCGGGTTCGACCAGTGCATCCCCACGACACGCTCGGGGTGCGCGCAGACCGCCGCGATCTTCGTGATCGGGATGCCGGAGGTGTTCGAGGCCAGGATGGCATCGTCGGCCACGTGCTGCTCGAACATGGGAAAGACCTCGTGCTTCAGCTCGAGCTTCTCCGGCACGGCCTCGAACACGACGTCCGCACCGTCGAGCGCCGCCGCAAGATCGGAGTCGAAACGAACCGACCCGCCATCCACTTTCGCCGCCTCGAGGCGATCGAGAACGCCCGCGGCGAGCTGTACTCCCGCCTGCGCCTGTTCCAGCGCCTTGTCGCTGACGTCGTAGAGCGCTGTCGCGATTCCCGCGCGCGCCAGCACGGCGCCGATGCCCGGTCCCATCGTCCCGGTCCCGATCACTGCTGCACGTCTCATCTCGGCCATGCGTCTTCCTCCTTCAGATCCCGGATTCGCCGCCAGACGCGCTCGGGCGTCAGCGGGAGCTCAGTCACCGGGACGCCTGTGTCGGCGACGGCCGTGGCAATCGCCGCCGTAACGGCCGCGAGTGAGCCCTCGCCGCAGCCCTTGGCACCGTAGGGGCCGGGCCCGTCCCCGTTCTCGACGATGATGCAATGCATCTCGTCGGGAAGATCCTCGAACGTTGGCACGCGGTAGTCGAGCAGCGTCTCGTTCATCAGCAGCCCGTCCTCGTAAACCATCTCCTCGTAGAGCGCGTTGCCGAGCCCCTGCAGCGTTCCGCCCTCGTCCTGGCGCTGCACGAGCTGCGGGTTGATCGCGCGCCCGACGTCGGCCACGGTCGCGGTCTTCACCACTCGCACCCGCCCGGTGTCCTCGTCGATCGCGACCTCGGCCGCACCGACGCAGACCTCCCAGAAGACCGGCCCCTCCGCGTAGGAGCCCGAGCCCTCGGGAGCCACCTCGCCGCGCCCGATCAGCTCGCCGCCGGCGAGCCCGAAGTGGCGGACGAAGAGCTCCGGGTAGGAGTCGGACTCGGCGTCCGCGGAGCCGGCGATCTCGACCAGCTGCTGGCGAACCTGCTCCGCGGCTCGCTTGACGGCGAGCCCCGCCACCGTCGTTGAACGACTGGCTCCGGTCGAGCGGTCGTAGGGAGTGAAACGCGTATCGGTGCCGCGCACGGTCACGCGCCCCGCGGGTAGCCGGAGCTCCTCGGCCGCGATCTGGGCGAAGACGGTGCGCGCGCCCTGGCCGACCTCGGTGGTGCCGACGAGCACGGTGGCGTTGCCGTCTGCCTCCATGCGCACGATCGCGCTGGAGACAGGGTGCGCGCCGGCGGCGAGCAGTCCCACCGACAGCCCGCGACCGGTTCCCGCCGGTTTGTCCGTGCCCCAGCCGACCGCCTCCGCCACCCGCTCGACGTCGCCGATGAGGTCGGCGTCGAGCGGCTTGCCGCCGGCCCGCAGCTCCTCTCCCGGCGTGCACAGGTTCATGCGCCGGACCTCCAGAGGGTCGAGCCCGGCACGGCGGGCCAACTCGTCGACCTGCAGCTCCCCGATCCACTGTAGATGTGTGGCGCCGAAGGCGCGGTAGGAGCCGGCGGGAGCAGTGTTCGTGTAGACGCAGGCGGCGTCGACGCGGTAGGCGGTCCAGCGGTACGGGCCGGGGGCGGCGTCTCCGGCAGTAGCCGTCACGCGAGGGCCGTTGTCGGCGTACGCGCCGGTGTCGAACCAGCACTCGACCTCGCGGCCGAGCAGCCTCCCTTCGCGGTTCAGCGCGGTCCGCATGCGGCAGCGCATCCCATGGCGCCGTGTCGTGACCATCGACTCGGCGACGCGGTTCTGGATCCGCAC
>JBOHBD010000321.1:0-6219 GCA_050698195.1 Gaiellaceae bacterium | reverse complement strand
TGGGTCAGCTCCGCGACGGCGCTGTCCCGGCTCTGTCCGACGACGCTCGGGATCTCCACCTCGGGCTTGCCCGACGAGACGTCGATGGTGACCACCGACCCCTCGTCGACGCGAGACCCCTCCTGCGGCCGCTGTGCGAAGACGAGCCCCTCCTCGACGTCCGAGTTCGAGATTCGCCGGACGCGTGGCTGAAGGCCCTCGTCGGTGATCGCGTTTCTCGCGAGCGCCTCCTGGATGCCGACGACGTACGGGACCGCGACCTGGTCCGTATCGGAGAGCTGGTTGCGAATCGTGTCGAACAGCAGGAAGCCGCCGATCACGAGCGCGAGCAGCGCCCCGGCGCCGGCGAGCCAGGGCCAGATGGGCCGTCGCCTTCGGCGCGTCGGGTCGAACTGGGGCGCGTATCCGGGCCCGCCCGGCCGTGGCCGGCGGATGACCTGGGTCGCGGCCGTCGCGTCGACAGCCCTGCCGCCGCCGAGGAGGATGGTGGCCGCCTCCTCCGTCTCGATGGGGACGTGGCCGCCGTGGGCGACCGTCTCGAGATCGGCGTCCATCGCCGCGGCTGACTGGTAGCGGGCCTTCGGCTCCTTGGCGAGCGCGCGCAGGACGACGAGGTCGAGGTCGTCCGGTACCTCCCCCCTGATCTCGGACGGCGCCTCGGGCACCTCGGAGAGATGCTTCATCGCGATCTCGACCGGTGTCTCACCGGAGAAGGGCACGGTTGCGGTGAGAAGCTCGTAGAGGACGATCCCGGTCGAGTAGAGGTCGGACGTCTGGTCGACCGGCGCGCCGCGCGCCTGCTCGGGCGAGAGGTACTGCGCGGTGCCGATGATTGCGCCCTCCTCCGTCATCTGGCTCGCCCCCGCCCGGGCGATCCCGAAGTCGGTCACCTTGACGACGCCCTCGGGGTCGACGATGACGTTGTGCGGCTTGATGTCGCGGTGCACGACGCCGTTTCGGTGCGCGTAGCGGAGCGCGGCGAGGATCTGGCGGGTGTACGCGATGGCGACCGGGATCGGGCACGGACCGCGGCTCCGGATGAGCTCCTTGAGCGTGCGACCCTCGACGTACTCCATGACGATGAAGTACGAGCCGTCCGTCGCCCCGCGGTCGAAGATCGAGACGATGTTCGGATGCGAGAGCCCTGCGGCGTGCGTTGCCTCGCGCCGGAAGCGCTCGACGAACTGGTCGTCGTTCGCATAGCGCTCGTGCAGGATCTTGATCGCCACGCGGCGGCCCAGCTCCTGGTCTTCGGCGAGGTACACGTTGGCCATGCCGCCGCCGCCGAGCTTCCGCGTGACGCGATACCTGTTCGCGAAGAGCGTTCCGGTGAGGGTGTTCTGCGTCGCCATCGGTCCTAGAGGTTAGGGATTCTCCCTTTGCGACAGGATTGCCTCCATCACGGCGCGCGCGATCGGGGCAGCCGTGGCGCCGCCCGTCCCCGACTGGTTCTCGAGGACGACGGCGATCGCGACCTCGGCCGGTGACTCCTCGTCCCGCCCGGCGAACGCGATGAACCACGTCGTGTTGGATCCCGGAACGCCGGTCTCTCCGGTCCCGGTCTTGCCTCCGACCGAGTAGCCGGAGATCTGGGCCGCCGTCCCAGTGCCGCCCTGGACCGCGAGACGCATCATCCGTGCGACCGCGTCCGCGGTGTCGCGGCTCACGGCCTGGCGGACGAGCGCCGGTCGCTGGCGCAGAACGATCTTCCCCCGAGGAGCCACGATCCTCGAGACCGCCTGCGGCTCCATCAGCCTGCCGCCGGCGCCGATCGCGCCGGCGACCATCGCCATCTGCAGCGGCGTCACGACCATCCGCTCCTGCCCGAACGCCATCCGGCCGGCGTCGACGTCGGTGTCGACCTTCGGGTAGTAGAGCCGGCCCCGTTCGTAGAGCCCGCTCGGCTCGCGCTCGTCCGCCGGCGTCTCGAGCGGGGGGCGCTCGTAGAAGCCGAAGCGCTTCGCCGTGTCGAGGATGCGCTTCGCGCCGAGTGCCTTGCCGACGTTGCAGAAGACGGAGTTGACCGAGTTGGCGAGCGCGCTCTCGAGGTCGATCGTCCCGAACGGGGAGGTCGTATCGAAGTTGTTCACGCGCTTCCCGTAGACCGTGCAGTAGCCGGGGTCGACGAAGGAGGAGTCGGGAGTGAACTTGCGCGATTCGAGCGCCGCCGAGGCGGTGATCACCTTGAAGGTCGAGCCCGGGACGAAGAGACCGGCGCTCGCACGGTTGACGAGCGGCGCGGCGGGGCGGCAGTCCGCGGTGACTCGAGAGATGTCGTCGAATCTCTCCTCGGCCAGGTTCGGGTCGAAGCTCGGCGAGGAGGCCATCACCCGCACCTTCCCGGTCCGCGGGTCGAGCGCGACGACCGCACCGCACCGGCTCCCGAGCTGCTCGAGCGCGACCTCCTGGGCATCGAGGTCGATGTTCGTCACGACGTCGTTCCCGACGACCGGCCTCCCCCTGATCTCGTCGAGGGTCTTGTCCACGAGGGTCGAGAGGTTGGCGTTCGAGGCCGTCAAGTAGTCGTTGAGCGAGCGTTCGAGCCCCGTCCGCGATCGCCCCACCGTGCTGTAGCCGACGAGATGCGCCGTCAGCTCGCCCTGCGGGTAACGGCGGAAGAAGAGGGTCCGCCCGTCGACCTCGCGCTCGCGGTTCCGCGCCAGCCGCTTCCGAGGCTGCCACGAGAAGACGAGGCCGCGGTCGATCGAGATCTCGGCGACGCGCTTGATCGCGTTGTCCTGGCGGTCGGCGAGGCCCGCCGCGGCCCAGGTCTGCCAGTAGGTCGTCATGACGACGAGCACGCCCACCAGCGCGAGCGCGAGGTACGTGAGTCGGATGATCTGGCGGTTCATCTAGGGAGGCGCGTTCGCGCGGTTGGAGACGAGGAGGAGGCCGGCGAGGAGGAGGAAGTTCGCGATGATGCTCGTCCCGCCGTACGAGACGAACGGGAGCGTGATCCCCGTCAGCGGGACGAGCCGGAGGATGCCTCCGACGATGACGAACGTCTGGAGCGCGAAGCCGAACGTCAGGCCGGCCGCGAGCAGCTTCGAGAAGCCGTCCTGGGCACGGAGCGCGATTCGCATCCCGCGAACGACGAAGAGCATGTAGACGAGCAGGAGCGCAGCCGCTCCGACGAGCCCGAGCTCCTGGGCGATCGCGGAGTAGATGAAGTCGGTGCGGAGATACGGGATCAGCTCGGTCCCGTCCGGGGCCGTGAAGATGCCCTCGGCCAGGCCGGTCCCACCGAAGCCGCCGTTCCCGATCGAGTAGAGGCTCTTGACGAGCTGGTACGAGGCACAGTCCTGCCGGAGCTCGAGCTGGCCGTTCAGGGCGCAGAAGACCCGCTCGTCCGTCCAGGGATCCAGCCAGATCGTGATGCGCTCTTGGACGCGGTCGATTGCGCTGTAGAGGAGCGCGGCGCCGCCCAGGAAGAGCGCGAGTCCGGCTCCGGCGTAGAGCGCCTTGCCGGTGGCCACGTACAGCATCGCCAGGAAGATCCCGAAGTTGAGGAGGGCGCTTCCGAGGTCGTTCGTCTGCACGATGACGAGCATCGCCGCGCCCCAGATCGCCAGCAGCGGGCCGAAGTCCTTGAGGCGTCCCTGCGCCAGCACCTCCCGCTTCTCGCGGAGGTAGCCCGCGAGGAAGAGGATGAGGCAGATCTTCGCGAGCTCTCCCGGCTGGAACTGGATCGGCCCCAGGTCGACCCACAGCCGGACGCCGTTGACCCGCTCTCCGAGCCCCGGCACGGAAGGGAGCAGGAGGAGGCCGACGGCCGCGACCCCGAAGAGGTACCGGTAGGACTCGAGCACGCGGTAGTCGTGTCGCAGCGCGACGAGCGCTCCCGCGAGGACGCCCACGCCGATGAGAACCCAGAGCGCCTGCCGTCCCCCGTCGTCGGGCTCCAGGCGGTAGTTCAGCGCCAGCCCGAAGGCGGTCAGGACGGCCGTGAGGGGAAGCAGGGCGCCGTCCGCGGACGGCACGGTTCGGCGCACGACGACGTGCGCCGCGAGGTAGAGCGCGAGGAAGACGACGCCGTACGTGAGAGCACTGGCCGAGACCTCGGACTCGCGGGCGATCGTGACGGTGGCGAGCGCGATCCCGGCGATCAGCCCGGCGGCCACGACGCCGACGAGCTCTCTCGTGCGTGCCGTCAACGGGGCAGGAAGAGGTAGAGGACGAAGAGTCCGAGGCCGAGTAGCACAACGATGAGAAGGAGCGCGGCGAATCGCCCGCCCGGCCCCGCTCCGTGACGGCTGAGCGAGCCGAAGGCGCCTGTCGCGTCCTCCGCGCCATCGCGCCCGGTCGCAGGCTCGACCGCCTCCTCGGGCTCGCCCACGAGCTCGCCAGTCTCTTCCCCGCGGGCGTCGCTCGGTACGGGAGCGGCCTCGTCGGCCGCGACCATCTCGAAGAGGACGACGGTGACGTTGTCCTCGCCGCCGCGCGCGTTGGCGGCCTCGATGAGTGCCTCCGCGGCAGGCGCCGGATCGCCTCCGGCCGACTCGATCGCGGCTGCCATGTCCGCGTCGGCGAGCATGCTCGAGAGCCCGTCGGAGCAAAGGAGGAACAGGTCTCCTTGCTCGGCCTGGATCGTGAACCCGTCGACGTCGACCGATGGCTCGGTTCCGAGCGCCCGCGTGATCGCCGACCGCTGCGGATGGCGTTCGGCTTCTTCGGGCGTGAGCATGCCGCTCTGGACGAGCTCGGCGACGAGCGAGTGGTCCGTCGTCAACTGCTCGATCGCGCCCCTGCGAACGAGGTATGCGCGCGAGTCGCCCACATGGCCGATCGCGACGGTTCCGCTCGCGGCGTCGACGAGTGCGGCCGTGACCGTCGTCCCCATCCCGGCGGTCTCGGGATCGCTGAGCGAGCGCTCCCAGATTCGCCGGTTCGCCTCCTCGATCAGCGCCGCGATCCCTTCCGCGCCGCGCGTCTCGGTCCCCGCCTCCTCGAGCGCCGCGGCCGCGAGCCCGGCTGCGATCTCGCCGGCACGTGCCCCACCCATGCCGTCGGCCACGGCGAAGAGGGGCGGCTCGCAGATGAACGCGTCCTCGTTCCGGAGCCTTCGCCGCCCGGTGTCGGTGACCCCCGCTGCGCGGCCGATTCTCATGCCTCGAGCTCGAGCTCCGTCTGGCCGATCCGGAGGACGTCTCCGGGCTCGAGACGCTCGGCTGTGACGCGCTCGCCGTTGACGAAGGTGCCGTTCGTCGAGCCCAGGTCCTCCACCCATACACCGTCCGGCCGCAGCTCGATGCGCGCGTGCCGCGCCGACGCGAACTCGTCGTCGCCGAGCCTGATCCCGCTCGAGTCGTCGCGCCCGACGACCGTCGCCCGGCGCACGTCGACCTTGCTCCCGCCGCGCAGCCCGGGACCGTCGAGGACGAGGAAGCGAGCGGCACGCGCGCTCGTCTGGCCGCCGAGCTCCGCGCGTAGGGCCTCTGCTTCCGCAGCGCCCAGGACGATGCTCTCCTGGGGTGCGCCCCCGAGGTCTTTCGTCGCCGACCGGACGACCAGGATGATGAAGCCGTACAGGAAGACGAGGAACAGGATCTTCAGGATCAGCAGGGTCTCGTCGGTTGCGAGCGCGTCGACGGTCACGGCACGGATCGCCCGAAGACGATCTCGGTCGCGCCGAGCGTGATCGTGTCACCGTCGCGCAGCCGTTCCCGCTCGACACGCTCACCGTTCACGATCGTCCCGTTCGTCGACCCGAGGTCGACGATCCAGTACGCGCCGTCCTCCTGCCGTAGCTCGGCGTGCCGGCGGGACACGTTGACATCGGCCACCGGGACGTCGCAGCCCCGCGAGCGCCCGAGAACGACTCGAGGCGCCGAGATCTCGTGCTTCCGCCCGCCGATCGTGAGCGTCACGACGTCGCGCTCGGGCGGCGGCGGAGCGGCTTCCTGGACTTCCGGAACCGGGTCCGGGGTGGGCGCGCGGTAGATCATCGTCTTTGCCGGCTGTTCGAGCGGAAGCTCGGGCGGAGGCTTCTCGCCGGGCGCGGCGCCGTTCTCGGCGGCGACGAGACGAGTGGCGATCCCGAACTCGCCGACCGCGAGGTCTTCGTCCGTCGTCACGAGCACGTTCGGGGCGGTGAGGAGCGCGTACCGCTCGCGGCGCGCGTGCTCGGCCAGGTACTCCTGGAGCTCGCCGACGAGGGAGCCCTCGTACCCTCCGAACTGACGCCGGTCCTGCGGCGAGAGGTAGATCGTGTACTCGTTC
>JBOHBD010000320.1:0-4634 GCA_050698195.1 Gaiellaceae bacterium | reverse complement strand
GCCGCGAAGCGGCCGCCTTCAGGGGTTTCGCGCGACCGGGATCCGCACTCGCGGATCCCGGTCTTGCGCAAGACGAGGTGGCGGACGGGATTCGAACCCGCGACCACCGGGACCACAACCCGGGGCTCTACCGACTGAGCTACCGCCACCGCGCAGCCGCCTCAGGATAGCGCTCGCTCGCGGCGGGCCCAGGCGGACTCCGGTGCAGTACGTCGTGCGTGGCGGTATGAGGCCGAAGGCCGATTCATTCGGCCGAAGGCGCGGATGCGCTGTCTGTGCATCGAGGCGAAGGAGGGGGTAAACCCGGGGCTCTACCGACTGAGCTGCCGCCACCGCGCAGCCGCCTCAGGATAGCTAGGCGAAAAGCGGGTTCTGACGAGCCCGGATGCTGGACGAGCGAGCTCGGCGGGCGAGCGTTATACTCGCCCGCAACCGTATGAGCCTCGAGCGCGGCATTCAGGCCGTCGGCCCATGCACATGAAGACGGGCCGGCTGACGATCGTAGGGTGCGTGGCGATCGCTGTCGTGGCGATGGTCGCTCTCGCCGGGTGCTTCCACGGCGGTGACGACGGTGAGGCGAACTTGCTCGGCGAGGTGCAGGAGCGCGGGACACTGCGGTGCGGGGTCAACGACACGGTCCCGGGCTTCGGGTTCGTGACCGCCGGCGGCGAGTACCAGGGCTTCGACATCGATTTCTGCCGCGCGGTCGCGGCGGGCGTGCTCGGGGACGCGGATGCCGTCGAGTACTCGCCGCTGACCGCCGAGCAGCGCTTCACGGCGCTCCAGGCACGCGAGGTCGACGTGCTCATCCGGAATACGACGTGGACGTCGAGCCGGGACGGCAGCGAAGGGGCGACCTTCCTGACGACGACGTTCTACGACGGGCAGGGGATGATGGTGCGCGCCGACAGCGCCTACCAGGAGCTCGAGGACATGGGTGGGACGACGATCTGCGTCCTCTCAGGCACGACGACCGAGCTGAACCTGGAGTCGCAGTTCCGGGCCCGCCAGATCCAGTACACGCCGCTGTCCTTCGAGGACAACGACACCCTGCAGCCTGCGTTCCAACAGCGCCGGTGTGACGGCTGGACGTCGGACAAGTCGCAGCTCGCCGGAATTCGCTCCAACTGGCCCCAAGGACAGGGCGGGCCGGATGGGCTTCGGATCCTCGACGTGACGATGTCGAAGGAGCCGCTCGGCCCGGTCGTCCCGGACGGGCAGGAAGACTGGGCAGACGTCGTCAACTGGACCGTGATCGCGACGATCCAGGCCGAGGAGTTCGGGATCACGTCGGCCAACGTGGAGCAGATGAAGGGCAGCGACGACCCCGAGATCCAGCGCTTCCTCGGCCAGCCGGTCGAAGGCGAGGCGTTCGACCCGGGACTCGGCCTCGATGTGGACTTTGCCGCGACCGTGATCGGTGCCGTTGGCAACTACGGCGAGATCTACGACCGCAACGTCGGCGAGAGCGGACTGGGCCTCGAGCGAGGTATCAATGCGCTCTGGACCGAGGGTGGGCTGCTGTACCCGCCGCCGTATCGCTGATCGACTAGCTGAGAAGGTCGCCGCGGGGCCAGTCGGGGTCACCCGTCCTCGGATCGCTCGCCGGGGTGGCCGGTGACGACTCTCGAGCCTGTCTCGCAGCGCCCGCCGCCGTGGCGGAACGCTCGCTTTCTGCGCATCGCGTTCCAGGCGGGGTTCCTCCTGGCCGTCGCGCTCCTTCTCCTCTACCTGTTCGCCAACCTCACGAGAAACCTCGACCGGCTCGGGATCGACACGAGCTTCGACTACCTGAGCCAACCCGCCGGCTTCGCGATCCCCGATTCGGACTTCCGCTCGACCGAGAGCCTCTTCGCCGCGCTGCTCGTCGGAGCCAAGAACACGCTTGTCGTGTCGTTCCTCGGCATCGTCCTGGCCACGATCCTCGGGGTCGTCGTGGGTGTTGGCCGCCTGTCGGACAACTGGCTCGTGCGGCGCACAGCGGCTCTCTACGTCGAGACCCTCCGCAACATCCCGGTGCTGCTGATCATCCTCTTCTGGTACCTCGGCGTCATGCTCCAGCTGCCACCGATCGGTCGCGCGATCGAGTGGGAGCTGTTCGTCGTCTCGAACCGGGGCCTCGTCGGTCCGGGCCTCCGCCAAACCGGCGATCTGCTCGTGTTCGTGGTGGTTGCGATCGCCGGTCTCGCCGTTGCCGCCGCCGTGTGGAGGTGGCGCACGCGGCGGTTCGACCGTACCGGCGAGTCGCACCACCGAGTGCTCTGGAGCGGCGGTGTCGTGATCATGTTCCTCCTCTCCGGCTACCTCGCTGGCGGAACGCCGCTCGCCGTCTCGCTTCCGGAGGGGGGCGAGCTCGCCACGACGGGCGGCTTCCGGCTCAGCCCCGAGTACGCAGCGCTGCTGATCGGGCTGACTCTCTACACGGCAAGCCACATCGCCGAGATCGTCCGCGGCAGCATCCTCGCCGTCCCGAGAGGGCAGACGGAGGCGGCCGAAGCCGTCGGTCTCTCGGGGTTCGACCGGCTGCGCTTCGTCGTCCTGCCGCAGGCGTTTCGGGTTGCGATTCCACCTGTCGGAAACCAGTTCCTGAACCTCGTCAAGAACTCGTCACTCGGCGTCGCCATCGCGTTCCCCGAGGTGACGCGGATCACGCGCATCACGATCTCGCAGGGCGGCCCGGCGCCACAGGCGATCGTCGTTCTGATGGGCGTCTACCTGGTCTTCTCGCTCTCGATCGCGCTCGTGACGAACCTCGTCAACCGCCGCCTGGCGTTGAAGGGTCGATGATGGACACGAGGATGCTCGAGCGACCTGCGGTGTCTGAGGTCGGACCGCCGGAGCGCCGCCTGACCCCGCGGCGCTGGGTGAAGCAGAACCTCTTCAGCAGCTGGTTCAACGGCGTTCTCACGGTGCTCTTCGCCGCCGTCCTCGGCTGGGTTCTCTACAAGATCGCCCGCTTCGTGTTCGTGGACGCGCGCTGGGAGATCGTCGAGGTGAACCTCACCAACCTCCTCGTCTTCCGCTTCCCGCGCGAGGAGATCTGGCGGCTGTGGGCCGCGCTCTACGTGCTCGCCGCCGCCTTCGGCTTCGGGGCGGGAGTGGCTGTGCGCCTGCGTCGGGAGGAGGGGCGCGAAGGGCGAGGCAGACCGCAAGGGCGACTGCTGACGCTGCGGCGCCTCGGGCCGCTCCTCGCGGTCGTTGCCGTGTTCCTCTGGTTCGCGAAGTCGATCGAGGGGGCGCTCCTCGTCGCCGGAGCGGGCGCGACGTGGACCGCCGCCCGCGCCGGTGGACGGCTCGTGTCGCCGCGCCACGTGCGCCGGGCGGGCGCTGCCGTGCTGCTCGGCCTCGTGGCCGCCTACCTGGTCGTCGTCTCCTTCGGCGGCGTCGGGTGGGAGCGCTGGGGCGGCCTGCTGCTCACCGTCTTCCTGGCCGTCGGCGGAATCGTCATCTCGTTCCCGCTCGGAGTCCTGCTTGCGCTCGGCCGGCGCTCTAGCCTCCCCGCCGTCCGCGGCATTTGCGTCGCATACATCGAGCTCGTCCGAGGGGTGCCGCTGATCGCGGTGCTCTTCATGGGCGCGTTCATGCTCGGCTTCTTCCTCCCACCGGGCTCCGAGACGCCCAGCCTCGAGAGTCGCGGCCTGGTCGCGCTTGTCCTCTTCACCGCCGCATACGTCGCCGAGATCGTCCGGGGCGGCCTGCAATCGGTGCCGCGCGAGCAGACCGAGGCGGCGCAAGCGCTCGGGCTCTCACCCGTGAAGACGACGCTCCTCATCGTGCTGCCCCAGGCGCTACGTGCCGTCATCCCGGCCCTCGTCGGCCAGTTCATCAGCCTGTTCAAGGACACGTCGCTCGTCTTCATCATCGGGCTGACGGAGCTTCTCGCCGTGTCGGAGCTCATCACGAAGCAACCGGAGTTCCTGGCCCAGGGCCTGATCATCGAGACTCTGGTCTTCGCCGGCTTCGTGTACTGGGCCGGGTCATACTGGATGTCGAGAGAGAGCCAACGACTCGAGCAACGGCTCGGGGTAGGAGAGCGATGACCGGCACGGCGCTCGGATCGGCCACGCGGGCGGGCGGGACCGGCGAGCCGATGATCGTGCTCGAGGGCGTCGAGAAGTGGTTCGACCACTTCCAGGCGCTCGCGGGTGTCGACCTCGTGGTTGGGCGCCAGGAGGTCGTCGTCGTCGCCGGGCCCTCGGGGGGAGGCAAGTCGACGCTCATCCGTTGCATCAACCGCCTCGAGAAGCACGACCGAGGCCGCATCGTCGTCGACGGCATCGAGCTCTCCGACGACATCCGTCACATCCAGGAGATCCGTCAGGAGGTGGGACTGGTCTTCCAGCAGTTCAACCTCTTTCCGCACCTGACCGTGCTCGAGAACATCACGCTCGCACCGCGACAGGTCCGCCGGTGGCCGAAGAAGCGCGCGCTGGAGAAGGCGTACGAGCTGCTCCTGCGCGTGCACATCCCGGAGCAGGCGAACAAGTATCCAGGGCAGCTCTCTGGCGGCCAGCAGCAACGCGTGGCCATCGCCCGCTCACTGGCCATGACGCCGAAGGTGATGCTGTTCGACGAGCCCACCTCCGCACGGGACCCCGAGATGATCAAAGACGTGCTCGCCGTGATGGTCGAGC
>JBOHBD010000319.1:0-6741 GCA_050698195.1 Gaiellaceae bacterium | reverse complement strand
GGAGTGAGGTACAGGTGGGTCATAGCTTCGGTTCGATCGATGAGCACGGCGAGGGCTACGGCTTCCGCAAGGTGCGAGCGCAGCTCGGGGTGACGGCGTTCGGTGTCAACCTGATCGTCTATCCCCCGGGGTTCGAGGGCTTCCATCACTACCACGACACCCAGGACGAGCTCTACTTCGTCCACTCCGGCTCCGCCCGCGCCGAGGTCGAAGGGGAGACGCGGATCCTCGGTCCCGGCGGGCTCCTCCACGTCGAGTCGACGACGCCGCGGAAGATGTCGAACGCGAGCGAGAGCGAGGATCTCGTCCTGCTCGTCGTCGGTGGCAAGGGCGGCTACGTCGAGCGCGACGGCCACATGGTCCACGAGGCCGACATCGAGCGGAGAGCCGCCTTCGGCCGAGGCGAGATCTCGTAGCGTTGGCGTTTACGCCGGGCGGATGCCGCTGAAGACGAGATCGCGCGCGAGCAGCCGCGGGTGCAGCGGCCGGTAGCGGCCGCCCACGAACGTCAGCCGCACGTCCTCGAAGCCCGCGAGCAGCTCGCGGACCTGGTCGGGGGAGAACATGTGGAGGTGCATCGGATCGTCCTCGGGGGGCAGCCCCAGGAGAAATCTCAGCCGGCCCTGAATGCGAAAGGCATTCGGCACCGAGCCGACGATGACGCCCCCAGGCTCGAGAACGCGGCGCACCTCCTCCATGAGCACCTCCGGGAAGCTGAGATGCTCGAGCACCTCGCCGGCGACCACGGCGTCGAACGTCTCGTCGGGGAACGGGAGGGGCTCTTCCACGTCCGCGACCACCGGCTTGACCCCGAGCTCCTTCGCCTTGGCCAGCGCCTCGCGATCGACGTCGACCCCGACGACCTCGTTCCCGTCCAGGAAGTGGCGGGTCAGCGCTCCCGAGCGGCACCCGAGGTCGAGCACCTGCCGCCCGTGCCCGATGGCCTCCTGGAAGAGCGGGATCCGCTCCGGGACGAAGACGAAGTCCCCGTCGTCCCGACGCTCGTGATGGTGCGCCTCGTACAGCTCCCCGAGGGACATTGCCCTACGTCGAGCTGACGGCGGCCTCGTGTCCGAGTGACGCGATGGTCCTTCTCAAGCCGTCCTCCAATTCGATCTCCGGCTCCCACCCGAGAAGCTGCTTCGCGCGCGTGATGTCGGGCTGCCGGACCTGCGGGTCGTCGACCGGGAGTGCCTCGAAGACGATCTCGCTCGAGGAGCCCGTGAGCCGGATCGCCGTCTCGGCGAACTCGAGCAGGGTCTTCTCGTCCGGATTGCCGAGGTTCACCGGCAGGTGCTCACCCGACTCCGCCAGGAGCACGAGCCCGCGAACCATGTCGTCCACGTAGCAAAAGCTTCGCGTCTGCGAGCCGTCGCCGAACACGGTGACAGGCTTTCCCTCGATCGCCTGCCCGAGAAACGTCGGGACGGCGCGGCCGTCGTTCGCGCGCATGCGGGGGCCGTAGGTGTTGAAGATCCGCGCGATGCCGGTGTCCACGCCCTGCTGCCGGTGGTACGCCATCGTGAGCGCCTCCGCGTACCGTTTCGCCTCGTCGTAGACGCCACGCGGGCCGATCGGATTGACGTGCCCCCAGTACGTCTCCGGCTGCGGGTGGACCTGCGGATCGCCGTAGACCTCGCTCGTCGATGCCAGGAGGAACCGCGCCCGCTTGAACTTCGCGAGACCGAGAGCGTGATGCGTTCCGTAGGAGCCGGTCTTCAGCGAATGGAGCGGCATGCGCAGGTAGTCGATCGGGCTCGCCAGCGCCGCGAGGTGGTAGACGACGTCGACGGGCTCGTCGGCTGCGATCTGCTCGATGACGTCATGGTTGACGAACGTGAAGGCGTCGTCTCGGAGGTGCTCGATGTTCTCCAGCGACGACGTCTCCAGGTTGTCGAGGCAGATCACGCGGTGGCCGTGCTCGAGCAGCGCCTCGCAGAGATGTGAGCCGAGGAAGCCGGCGCCGCCGGTGACGAGGGAGGTCGGCATCTCTTCGATGGTAGCCAGAAGCGTCAGCGCTTCCCGGCTACGCAGCACACGTTCGACGCGGGCATTCGAACACCTGCGGAGGAGGCGCAGCCACCCAAAGGTGTGCCAATCTCGTTGCAGTGCCTGGCCCTTGATGTGCGCCGAGAGTGCGGAAATCTGTCCACACGCTGCCGAACGGGCTGCGCGAGCGCTACGTTCGCCGAACAATGGGTCGGATCGGACGCGCGAGTCTTCCGGACGGGTTCTTCCACGTCGTCGCCCGAGGCGTGTTCGGGGCAGCGATCTACGCGGACGACCACGACCGACGCTGGTTTCTCGACCTGCTGCGCCGGTGCGAATCGAACCACAGCTGGACCTGCCATGCGTTCTGCCTGATGACGACGCACTACCACCTCGTGCTCGAGACGACACGCGTGCAGCTCTCGCATGGGCTCCACTGGCTCAACACATGTCATGCGACGACGTTCAACAGACGGCACGGCCGCTTCGGGCATCTCTTTGCGGAACGGTTCTCGGCTAGCGCCATCGAGAGCGAGGACTACCTCTACGACGTGTGCTCGTACGTCCTGCTGAACCCGGTCAAGGCTCGCCTCTGCGACCGAGCCGAGGACTGGCCCTGGTCGTTCAGCCGCTTCGGCATCGAGCCGAGCTGAAGTGGCCCGCCGCCTTACCGCAGGTCCTTGTTCGCCTCCATGTCGAACCACATGGCGAAGAGCGTCAGCTGGAGCCCCGCGATGAGCAGCACCGCGACGAGGACGATCGTCGGGGTCGTGATCTCGTTGCCGGCGATGCGGAGCACGAGCTCGACGAGGCCGAGCACGAATCCCGCGAGCGTCATCAGCACGCCGAAGGCGTAGAAGAAGACGAGCGGGTGGAAGTCGCGGATCACGTACTTGTGCGCCATGCGCCACCAGAACCCCTTGAAGAGCAGCCAGGAGATGCGCGGAACGACGGATCGCAGGCGGATCCCCGAGCGCTCCCCGACGTCGTAGATCGGGCGCGACGGAACGTCGCGGACCCGCGCGTTCTGCACGTTCAGGTGGACGAGCAGGTCGTTGGGGAAGCCATAGCGCGAGTACAGCCGCTCGAGATCGAGCCGGCGGAGCGCGGCGAGCGAGAGCGCGGTGTAGCCCGCCTGCGAGTCGGCGACGTGCCAGTACCCGGACGCGATCTTCGTCAGGAGCGAGAGGACCGCGTTGCCGAGGTAGCGGGTGCGCGGGATCACCTTCCAGGCCTCGCCCGAGACGAGCCGGTTCGCCTTCGCGTACTCGACCTCGGCCCGCGCGACCGGCCCGACCAGCGCATCGAGCTCGCCGGGGTCCATCTGGTCGTCGGCGGCCATCACGCAGGTGACGTCGATGCCCTCCTCGAGCGCGCGGCGGTAGCCCGTGACGATCGCGGCGCCGACGCCCTCGTTTCGCTCGTGCCGGATCACCTCGACCCGCTGATCTCCGACAGCTCCAGCCTGCTCCGCGGTCGCGTCCCGCGAGGCGTCGTCCACGACGTAGATCCGGTCGACGAAGGCGGGGATGCCACCGAGCGTCCCGACGACGAGGCGCTCCTCGTCGTACGCGGGCACGACGACCGCGACCCGCTTCCCCTCGAACATCAGCCGGACGTCTGGGCTGCGCGCCGGCGGCGAGCGGCGATCGGCTCCGCGGCGAGCGCGGCCACGACCCCGACGAGCAGGCCGACGAGGGCGCCGACGAGCAGCGACGTCCGGCTCGAGCGCGCGGTCGTCTTCACGGCGACAGCAGGTTCGACCACCCGGCTCTTCTCGACGTTCTCGGCGAGGTTCAGGAGCTGACGCGCTTCGTACACGTCGTCCTGGAGGGACGTACGCCGGGCGTCCGCGGTCGTGATCACCGAGTTCAGGTTCGCGCTCAGGAGAAGCCTCTGGTCGAGCGGGATCGACTGATCCTCGATCAGCGTGTCCTGCTGGCGCTGGGCCGCGTCGATCCTCGCCTCGACCGCCTCGAGCTGGGACTCGCTCACCGCGAGTAGACTCTCGTGAAGCTCGACCTTCTCGGTGACGTACAGCGACACGTTCTCGACGACGCGTGCAGCGAGCGCGTCGGCGGCCTGCTCGATCTTCCGCCGACCCGCGTCGCCCTTGACCGCGACCTCGATCAGCGGATTGATCCCACGGACCTGTCCCGCGGCGAGGAGCTCGCGCGTCGAGATCGACGAGCGAAGCTTGGACACGGGGATCCCGGTGTCGTCCGACACGTCCTGGAGGACGGATTCGGAGCGGATGATCTCCCCGACCGTCCGCGGGTTCGTCGCCAGGCTCTGGATCTGTCCGCCGCCGAGCGGCGCGAACGGCTGGCCGAGGTAGAGGATCGCCTCCGCGCGCCACACCGAGCCGCCGGCGAGCGCGAGCGCGAGACCGACGACCGCGCCGACGAGGAGCCCTCCAGCCGGTAGCCACCAGCGCAGCGTCAGGCGCTGCCACGCGGAGGCGAGGTCGACTTCCTGCTCGCCCTCGAGCTCCGGTTGCCCGTCGGTCATCGGCTCGCGACCCTATCAGCGGCCCATTGCCACTGGGCGGCAAGCCCGCTTTCGAACGAGGTTTTCGGCGTCCAGCCCATGTCCGCGTGGATGCGCGACGTGTCGGCTGCGATGCGTCTCGGGTCGCCCTTCGCCCACGACTCCCGGACGAGCTCGAGCCGCCGCCCGGCAACGCCGGCGAGCACCTCGGTCGCCTCGAGAATCGAGACCTCTTCGCCACCGCCGACGTTGTAGGTCTGTCCTGGAGCGCCTCGCTCCATCGCCAGGATCGTCGCGTCGACCGCGTCGTCGACGTACGTGAAGCTCCGGGACTGCGTTCCGTCCCCGTACAGCTCGAACGGCCGGGCCGCGACGAGGCAGGCGACCATCCGCGCGAACGCCATGTCCGGCCGTTGCCGAGGCCCGAAGATCGTGAAGTAGCGAAGCACCGTGTAGTCGAGCCCGAACGCGCGGCCGTGTGCGTATGCGAGGTGCTCGCACGCGAGCTTGGTGATGCCGTACGGCGAGAGCGGCTTCGGGACCGCGTCCTCGGGGGTCGGGTAGGTCTCAGCGTCGCCGTAGATCGAGGAGGAGGACGCGATGATCGTGCGAGTGCCCGCCGCGGCGGCCGCCTCGAACAGGCGCCGGCTCGCCAGCACGTTCTCGCGTACGTAGACGGGAAAGACGTCGCCGAAGCTGCGAACGCCGGGTTGAGCCGCGAGGTGGAAGACGCCGTCGAAGCCGGAGAGCTCGAGCGCGTCCTCGGCGAGGTCGAGCCCCTCGACGGGCAGCCCGGCGGCGTTCTCCGCTTTCAGCGCCGGGTCGTAGTAGTCGGTGAACGCGTCCCAGCCGACGGCGTCGTGCCCGCGCTCGAGGAGCGTGCGCAGAAGCTGCGAGCCGATGAAGCCCGCGGCGCCGGTGACGACGTAGCGCATGTGGCGCCGAATGCTAGGCGAGGAGACGGCGCCTCCCTGGGGGAGTCGGGCTTCAGCGCGACCCCGACACTCGAACGACCTCGTTAACGTGAGACGCCGTGCGCCCGAGCCCGATCCGCATCCTCCGCGTCATCGCCCGTCTCAACATGGGCGGGCCCGCGATCCACGTCGCGAGCCTCGCGGCAGGACTCCAGTCACGCGGTTACCACACGACGCTCGTAGCGGGCAGTCTCGCGCGAGGGGAGGACTCGATGGCGTTCCTCGCGGAGCGGCTCGGCGTCACGGTCGTCAGCGTGCCCGACATCCAGCGCGAGATCTCGTTGCTCCACGACGCCCGCTCGGTCGTGCGGCTCGCAGAGCTGATCCGCGAGGAGCGGCCGCACATCCTCCATACGCACACCGCGAAGGCGGGAGCGATCGCACGCGCCGCCTCGCTCCTCGCCGGCGCCGCGCGGCCGGCCGTCGTCCTGCACACCTTCCACGGGCACGTCCTCAAGGGGTACTTCGACCCGAGCCGGACTGCGATCTTCCGGCAGGTCGAGCGGTCGCTCGCACGCGCGTCCGACGTGCTCGTGGCGGTGAGCCCGGAGGTGCGAGACGAGCTCGTCGAGCTCGGCGTCGCGCCGCTCGAGAAGTTCGTCGTCATCCGGCTCGGAATCCCGCTCGAGGAGCGGCTCGGCGATCCGACGGCGGACGAGGACTACCGCGGCCACTACGGGATCCCGACGGACGCGTTCGTCGTCGGCTGGGTCGGCCGCATGACGGGCGTGAAGGACACCGGCGCGGTTCTCGAGATCGTGCGCGCCGCCCGCGAGCGAGGCGTCGACGCCGTGCTCTGCATGGTGGGGGACGGGCCCGACCGCGAGCGGCTCGAGCAGCAGGCGCACGAGCTCGGGATCGCCCGCGCGTGCTACTTCGTCGGCTACCAGGAAGACGTGGCCGGCTACTACCGCCTCTTCGACGCGCTCGTGCTCCCGTCGGTGAACGAGGGCACCCCGGTCAGCGCGATCGAAGCGCTGGCGTCGGGAACGCCGGTGGTCGCGAACCGCGTCGGAGGCGTGCCGGACGTCGTCCGGGAGGGCGTGGACGGCTTTCTCGTCGAGCCGGGAGACGTGGGCGGCGCGGCCGAGAGGCTCGCGCTGCTCGCCGGAGACCCGGGGCTCCGGGCGCGGCTCGGAGAGTCCGGGCGCTCGTGGGCGCTCGAGCGGTACTCCGTCTCACGCCTGGTCGACGACGTCGACCGGCTCTACCGCTCGCTGCTCGACGCGAAGCGCGTCTAAGAGCGTCTAACAAAATGGGCGCAGGTGGAGCGTTAGGCTCTTTGATG
>JBOHBD010000318.1:0-5956 GCA_050698195.1 Gaiellaceae bacterium | reverse complement strand
GTCGCGCGCTTCGTCGGCGACTTTCGCGCCGCGGACCGCGAATGGGCCGAGCAGCTCGGCCTCGGCGACCGGCTCGAGCTGGTGCCGTACGCGCCGCGCGCCGAGGCGCTCCGGCTCCAGCGGGACTCGGAGGCGCTGCTCCTGCTCGTGCCGGACGCCGGCGGGCGAGGCAAAGGCGTCCTCTCCGGGAAGGTGTTCGAGTACCTCGCCGCCGGGCGCCCGATACTCGCGGTCGTGCCGCCGGACGGTGCCGCCGCCCAGCTCATCCGCGAGACCGGGGCGGGTGTCGTCGTCGCCCCCGGCGACGTGGACGGGATCCGGGCGGCCCTCCAGGAACTGCACGCGCGATACCTGGACGGCGGACTCTCTGCTGTCGAGCTGACGGAGGACGTGCGCCGGCGGCTCTCGCGCCAGACGCGGGTAGAGGAGATGGCCGTGTTGCTCCGGGCGATCGCGGCGTCGAAGACCGCCGCTATCGTCCGGTCATCGTCGCCCTCTCGGTAACGGCCCGCGGCGCCGGGGCTCGTCTCCGGACGACCGTGGCGTCGCTCCGGGAATGGCCGGCAGGTGCGATTCGAGCCGGCGTCGTGCTGTCCGTCGTCGCCCTAGCCGCGAGCGGTTTCACGCGGCTCGACGAGACGCTCGGCCTGTTCGACTACCGGGCCGACCGCAACGCCGGGCTCGCGTACCTCGACCGCGAGTACGGAGACCGGGGGTGGGCCCCCGACCGGCGCGTGATCGAGGACGCCCGCCTGTGGATGCCGCCCGACGCGACGTACCGGATCGCCCTCGGCCGGAAGTGGGACAACCTCGACGGCACCGTCGCCGCGGACTTCCTTCGGTACTTCCTCATGCCGCGCATGGACACGGAATCGGTCTCGGCGCCGTGGGTCTTCTGCTACGGCTGCGATCTCTCCGGGCAGGACGGCTTCGAGGTGTTGTCCGAAGGGCGCGACGGAATCCGCTTCGGGCGGATGCGCGGATGACGATCAGGGCGATCGCGGGCCTCGCCGCTCTCCACCTCTTCTTCCTCGGGGTGGGCGCGGGAGTCCTCTGGGGGCTTCGCGGTTGGCGCTTCTGGACGGACGCCGCACGCCTCGCGGGGCTCGCCTACCTTCTCGGCGTCTCGGGTGTGGTCGTCGTCCTGACGCTCGCGCTCGTCGTCGGCATCCCGTTCGGGCCGCCGCTCGTCGCCGGGAGCGGAGCGGCTCTCGTCGCCGCCGCCCTCCTTGCGGGCCGGTGGAAGCGGAGACCGAGGCCCGCGCCGCGCCCTCCGGGCTGGACCCTCCCGGCACCTTCGTTCCTGGGCGCCCTGTTCATCGCAGCGCTCGTCCTCTACTTCGAGGGCTCGTTCCGGTCCGAGCGTCTCGCCGAGCTGTACGACTGGGACGCGTGGTTCACCTGGACGCTGAAGGCGAAGACGCTCTTCCATTTCGGCGGTCTGGAGGAGTGGATCTTCGGCGGCTCGGCCTACTCGGGCGGCGTCTACACCGGCTATCCGCCCGGCTTCTCCGTGCTCCAGGCAGCCGGCTTCCATGCCATCGGAACGGACGACGTCGTGACCTCGAACCTCAACTACTGGTTCTTCACGCTGGGATTCGCCGCCGCCGTCGCCGGGCTGCTCGCGCCCCGTGTCCGCAGCCTCGTCCTCTTGCCCGCGCTCCTGCTCATGCTGGTGCTTCCCGGGTTCACGGGCATCCCCGTGCCGGGTGGGGCGGAGCGGCCGCTTGCCTTTCTCGTCGCCGTCGCCGCGTTGCTCGTCTTCCTCTGGCTGGAGGAGCGGCAGGGCTGGCAGCTCGGAGCCGCTGCGCTCCTCCTGGCCGGCGCGTTCCTGACCAAGCGTGAGGGTCTCCTGCTCGGAGCCTGCGTCCTCGTCGCTGCCTTCGCGGCCTCGTGGGGCGAGCGGCGTAGGGCCTGGCCTCGGTTGGCAGCCACCGCAGGAGCGGCGTTCGCGCTCGCTCTGCCCTGGCGGATCTGGGTCGCCGCCCAGGGCTACCGAGGCGACGAGCCCGAGGCCGGTCTCTTCGGCTTCCTCGAGGACCTCGACCGGGGACCTCCTTCGCTCTGGCTCGCGGTGCGCGCCATGTTCGGCTACGACTTCTGGCTCGTGCTCCCCGCTGTCGTGGTCGCGGCGGCGATCCTCGCGTTCGCCGCCGGCGCCCGGAAGGCGGCTGTCTTCACGCTCGCCTTCCTCGCAGCGACGGCGCTCGCGAACGCATGGGTGACGTGGACGCATCCGAGCCTCGGGCTCACGCTCGACTATTCGCTGAACCCGGCCACCCGCTTCATGGTGACTCCGCTACTCGTCGTGGCGGCGTTGCTCCCGCTCCTCCTCGAGCGGGCCTGGGCCGGCCGCGATCGCATGCCGCCTGGACCGACTCCCGGAGTGGGCGCGCCGCCGAACAGGCTCCTGCCGTGGACGATCGTTCTCGCAGCGCTCCTCGTCTACCCAGCCTCGATGGCCTCGGGATACTCGAGCTTCAGGCTCCCCGGCGGTGCGCCGCCCTTCCCGAGCCGGACGGAGTGCGAACAGGCTCCGGGCGTGGGCGAGCCCGTCAGGGTCGTCTTCGGCTACGAGCGTTCCTACCCCGAGGCGAACGCCGTCCGCGACCGTGCTCGTGCGGCGGGGTTCGAGACGGCCGAGGTTGCCCGCGACGGGTGCGGACGGCTCCGTGTCTTCGTCGGTGACGTCCCTTCGATCGAGGCGGGCGAGAAGCTCGTCGGGCAGGCTCGGGCGGCGGACCTCGAGGCAACGCTCGAGCGCGATCCGGGCGACTGAGCGGGTACCCTCGCGCGGCGATGACGTCGCACGCCGTGCCCCTCCGACTGGCGCAGCGCGAGCGTGTCCTCGCGCAGCCGGTTCTCGACGGGCTCTTTCTCGCAACGGTCCTCACGGTGACGTTCCACAAGCTCCAGTGGGAGCTTGCCGGCTCGTTGACGCTCTCAGACGTCTTGACGTCGGTGTTCCTCGTCCTCTTCGCCTGGGACCGGTTCGAGCGCGGCGACGCGCGGCTCACGCGGACGGCGATCGTCGCGCTCGTGTTCCTCCTGGCGTTCGCGCTCCTCTACCTGGCGGGCTTCTACAACCTCGACACCGGCCAGGCGCTCGCGCAGTGGGCGAAGGGGATGGTCAAGTTCGTCCTCCACTTCGGCTTCCTCGTGACCGGGGTCGCGCTCCTGGCCCGCCGCTCGATCCCGTTCTACTGGCTCGCGCTTGCCGCGTTCTGCGGCGGAATCGCGCTGAACGCCCTCTACGGCGTCGTGCAGCTCTCGCTCGCGGAGCTGACGGGCGCGAACCTCGACGCGGCGCTCATCGAGCCGATCACGTCGCGACAGACGGGGATCAACGTCTTCGGCGCCGTCGGGGGCACCCAGGAGGTCTTCCGGCCGAACGCCCTCACCGGCGATCCGAACCACCTCGGCATCGAGCTCGTCATCCCGCTGCTCCTGCTGACGCCCCTCTACCTGCGGCTCGAGCAGGGCCACCGCCTGAGGACGCCGCTCGCAGCGCTTCTCGTCTTCCTGCTCGTCGTCGAGCTGGCGACGCTCTCGCGGAGCGGGCTGCTCGGTCTCGCGTGCGGGGCGCTCGTGCTCGCGCTGCCGTACCGCCACCATCTACGGAGGCCGGCGTTCCTCGTCCCGCTCGGCGTCGTCGCCGTGCTCGTCGGGGCGGTCGTCCTCGCGCGGCTCGACTTCTTCCTCACCGTCCTCCGCGCGAGGACGAACACGAGCCGGGCCGCCGCGTCGCCGCACTTCGAGGTGTACGGCTTCATCCCCGACGTGCTGTCGACGAACCCCTTCCTCGGGCTCGGGCTGAACAACTTCGCCGTCTACTACGAATTCGTCACCGGGCGGCCCGACTTCGGCCCGCACTCGTTCTACGTCGCGACGCTCGTCGAGACGGGCATCGTGGGAACGGCGCTCTTCGCCGTCTTCGTCGTCTGGATCTTCCGGCGCCTCGGAGCGGCGCAGAGGATCGGGCGGGCGCTCGCGGCGGCACGGGACCCGCTCGCCGCCCGCGTGCGTCCGCTGGCGTGGGGAATGACGGCCGCGCTCGTGGCGACCCTCGTGGCCAACCTCTTCTACCTCACGATGACCTTCTACTACTTCTACGTCTTCGCCGTGCTCGCGGTCGCGCTGCCCGTCGTCTTCGGGCGGCGACCTCGGCCGACGTGACGGACCTGTCCGGCGGCCGGGTGAGAGTCGTCGTCCTGACGACGTCGTACCCTCGCGGGCCGGACGACGTCGCGGGCGCCTTCGTCCGGGACGCGGTGGTGCACCTCAGGCAGGCGGGTCTCGACGTCAGCGTCGTCTCGCCCGCGTCGTTCGCGCATTTCGGCCTCGCGTACGGGCACGGCATCGTCGGGAATCTCCGGCGGAAGCCCTGGCTGACCTTCCTTCTGCCGTTGTTCCTGCTCTCGTACGCGCGGGCCGCACGGCGTGCTGCGCGCCACTGCGATCTCGTCCACGCGCACTGGCTCCCCTCGGCGCTACCGGCACGGGCCACCGGAAGGCCGTACGTCGTTCAGCTGTGGGGAACCGACGTCGAGCTCGCACGACGGGTGCCGTGGGCGTTTCGCTGGCTCCTGCGACGCGCGGAGCTCGTCCTCTGTCCCTCGGCGGCCCTCGAGGCCGCCGCGCTCGAGCTCGGCGCCCGGGAGGTGCGGGTCATCCGGAGCGGTGTCGCGGTGCCCGACGACGTTCCGAGCCCACAGGACCCCCCGCACGTGCTCTTCGTCGGGCGGCTGTCCGAGGAGAAGGGGATCGTGGAGCTGCTCGAGGCGACCGGCGATCGTCCCCGCGTGATCGTCGGAGACGGGCCGCTCCGCGATCGTGTCTCCGATCCGGTCGGGTTCGTCCCGCCGAGCGAGCTCGGTCCCTACTACGAGCGAGCTGCGGTCGTCGCGTGCCCGTCGCACCGTGAGGGCTACGGCGTCGTCGCGCGCGAGGCGATGGCCTACGGGCGGCCCGTGGTCGCGTCGGCCGTCGGGGGTCTCGTCGACGCGGTCGAGGACGAGGTCACGGGACTGCTCGTGCCGCCGAGAGATGCCACGGCGCTCCGCGCTGCTCTCGTGCGGCTGCTCGAGGACGAGGAGCTCCGCACACGACTGGGTCGTGCTGCGCGCGAGAAGGCGCGCGCGGAGCTGTCCTGGGAGGCGACGACGAGCGCGACGATTGCGGCCTACCGCGAGGCGGCTCGTCCCGGCTGAGCCGACGTCTATCCTCGGCTCGTGGTCGAACCGGACCCGCACCCCGCGGTGGGCGGATCGTCACTGCCGAGCCCCCCGTCCTTCCTCGAGTGGCCGCACGGGATCGCGCGCCTCGGCGTCGTCCTCTGCGTCGCCCTGGCGCTCGGCTACGGCGTCGTCTACTTCGTCAAGGCGGTCGATTGGCTGGGGGATGAGGCGGGCTCGAACTCCGCCCAGAACCTCGACGACCGGGAGTTCGCCGGCGGCAACGCGCTCGTCGTCGCGAACGCCCCCCTCTACGAGGCGCGGGGGCTGATCCCTGAGAACGAGACGTATCGAGTTGTCACGGGACCCAACGTCGCCGGCGCGAGCGACCTGACCGAAGACTACGTCGACCAGTTCGCGAGGTACTTCCTCATGCCGCGCCGGCCCTCGCCCGACGCGCGCTGGATCATCTGCTACGGCTGTGACCCGGAGGACGACCTCGGGAACGACTTCGAGGTCCTCTGGCAGGGCGAGACGCCCGGAATCCTCCTCGGGAGACTGCCGAGCTGAGCGCGCGATCGCTCCTCGGGCTCGTCGCGCTGAACCTCTTCGCGCTCGGCGTCGGCGCCGGGCTGCTCTGGGGCATCCGGGGCTGGCGCTCGTGGGCCGAGCTCGCCCGCCTTTCCGGGCTCGCGTACATGCTCGGCGTCGCCGGGCTCGGCATCGCGCTGACGCTCGTGCTCGTCGCCGGCGTGCCGTTCTCGCTCGCTACCGTCCTGCTC
>JBOHBD010000317.1:0-3656 GCA_050698195.1 Gaiellaceae bacterium | reverse complement strand
GTCCTCGTCGGACCGTCCGTCCAGGCGACGACGAAACACGTCGTCGACTACCGGGAACTTCCGTCGCTGAATCTCAAGGCGAAGGCGCGTCCGCTTCCGGTCTGGGAAGCCCTTCGGGTGCGGACGGCGAGGGGCGAACGAGCGTCGCTCGGACTCCAGGCGGGTCTCGTCGGCCGCGACGACGAGCTCGCCCTCTTGGAGGGGGCGCTGCGCTGGATGCGGTCGGAGCGGCGGCCGGCGCTCGTCACGATTCTCGGCAGCGCCGGCGTGGGTAAGTCGCGCCTTGCACAGGAGCTATGCCGTCGCCTCGAGCAGATCGACGCGACGGCTTGTGTCCGGCGGGGGCGCTGCTTCGCCTACGGGAACGTCTCGTACTCCGCCCTTGCGGACGCCATCAAAGCGGAATGCGGCATCCGCGAGGACGATCCGCCCGGCGCGGTTGCCGAGAAGACCGCGCGAAAGGCCGAGGAGCTCTTCGGAGACCCGCAGGTTGCGCCGTACGTCAATGCACTCGTGGGAGGGGGCGAGGGCGACAGCTTCGGGCGCGAGGACCTCTTCGATGCCTGGCGGCGGTTCGTCGAGCGGATCGCCGCACGGTCGCCGCTCGTGCTCGTGCTCGAGGACATCCACTGGGCAGACGAGGGACTGCTCGACTTCGTAGAGCACCTTGCGGACTGGGCACAGGGCCCGATCCTCGTGCTCACGCTGGCTCGGCCCGAGCTTCTGGAGCGCCGGCCGGGCTGGGGCGGCGGGAAGCGCAACTACTCGGCGATCTTCCTCGAGCCGCTCACGGCCGACGAGACCGAGGAGCTGCTGGAGGACCTGCTCTCCACCCGGCTGCCGGACGAGCTCAGGCGCGCGGTCGTCGAGCGGAGCGAAGGGAATCCGCTCTTCAGCGAAGAGATCGTGCGCATGTTGATCGACGGCGGAATCCTGCGGGCTGCGGGGCCCGAGGGGTGGGAGGTGGAGCAGGCTGCCTCCGAGGTCGAGATTCCACGCTCAATCCAAGCGCTCATCTCCGCCCGCCTCGATCTGCTCCCTTCCGACGAGAAGGCGATGCTCCAGGATGCCGCGGTGGTCGGACGCGCATTCTGGCTTGGCTCGCTCGCGCGCCTCGCCGGATGCACCCCGAGCGAAGCGCGCGATGCGCTGAGCCGGCTGCGGGTGAAGGAGATCGTCCTGCCCCGGGAGCCGCCCGCCTTCTCGGGCGAGCACGAGTTCGTGTTCCGTCACGTTCTCATCCGCGATGTCGCCTACGACTCGCTCCCCAAGGCGCTGCGCGCCGAGAAGCACCTCGAAGTTGCGAGGTGGGCGGAAGAGCAGGCGGGAGAGCGACGAGAGGAGATCGCCGAGTTGCTGGCGGCGCACTTCGCGCACGCGGTCCGATACCTCGATGAGCTCGGGATCCACGACGGGCGGCGGTCGGAGGCCGAGCGCGAGGCCCTCCGGTGGGCGAAAGCCGCAGGCGAGCGCGCGCTGCGCCTTTGGCAGCAAGGGGAAGCAGTTCGCTGGTTCCGGACCGCGCTCGACGTCGCGGACCGAGTCGGCGTTCCGCGCGACGAGCTGGCGGGCCTTTGGGAGGCATATGCGACGGCGGGTGAGGAGGCCGTCGCCTACGGTGAGGTGTCGAGTGCACTCGAATCGGCGCTCGCGCTGTACGAGGAGCTCGGCCGCGACCGAGATGCCGGGCGCATCGAGGCGCACCTCGCTTACATCGCGCAGCAGTCGGGAGACCTCGACGAGGTCCTTCCCTGGACCACGCGGGCGCTGGCTCGGCTCGAGCCGCTCGGCGATAGCCGCGACCTCGCGGTCGCCCTCCACGTCCTCGGCTGGCACGAGTTCCGCACGGTCCGCTTCGAGAAGGCTGAGGGCCACCTGCGCAGCGCATTGGAGATGGCGGAGCGGGTCGGTGATCACGTCGTGCGCGCGCACGCGCTCGCGTCGCTAGCGTTTGTCTTCCAGCAGACACAGAGCGGCGAAGAGTCGCTTGCGCTGTTCGAAGACAGCCTCGCGCTCGCACGAGAATCGGGCGACCTCTCACTCCTACTCCGAGTCCTCGTTCACATCGAAGGCGCGCTCGAGGAATTTCGGGGCGACTACCAGCGAGCAATCGAGCTTGCTCACGAGGGGCTCGAGCTTGCGCGGCGCGCCGGGAACACGGCGAACGTTCGCGTGGACCACGCAGATGCTCTCGGACTTCGCGCTCGACCTGGGACGCCTCGACGAGTCGGGCGAATGGGCAGAGCAGGCACTCGAAGCATCGCGCGCGGTCGGCGACGCGATCGTTGTCGGATACAGCCTCGAGCGGATCGCCTACCTCAACGCCGTCCGCGGGAATCCGGACGAGGCGGAGCGAATGCTCGCGGAGGCGCGCCCGATCCTTGACGAGAACCCGGAGCCGTGGCTCCAAGGCTGGGCGCCGCTCATCGCGGGGCACATCGCGCAGGGAAGGGGCAGCGACAAGGAGGCGGCGAAGGTTCTCGCCGACGGCGCGCGTCCCCTCCTCGGCCGCATCCTCGTCTGGGGAGGAAGGAACCTCCTCCTCGAGTGCGTGCGCAGCCTCGTGCGCGTCGGGCGCGTCGATGAGGCGCATGCGTTTAGAGATCGACTCGGGACGCTCGCGATCTCCAGCGTGCCCGCCCAAGCGATGCTGGCATGGGCCGACGGGTTGCTCGAGCCGAACTCCACGGCCGCGCGGGATTTCCTCGTCGAAGCGACCCTTCGTCTGGAGGAGCTCGGGAACCGGATCGAACTCGGACGCTGCCTGATCGATCTCGCCGACGCGGAGCGCCGTCTAGGAGACGATCCGTCCGCAACGGCCGCCCGCGCACGAGAGATCCTCGATTTGTGTGGAGCGGAGCTCTTCCGGCGCGAGCTCAATCAAGCCCTGTGACCCTCGAGGCCTTTCAGGTCGTGATTCGCGGCCGGATCACGCTCGATGTCGGCGCAGCGGCGGGCGGATTCACTCTTGTGCTTCTCGAGGCTCGCGCGAGCACGGTCTACGCGAGTCGAGTCAGGCGCCTCTTGCCTACCCGACGTTGGTTAGGCGGCCCACACAGGGGGAATAGTTGGTGTGGCTCGTCGCGTTCGGCGAGCGACGACTGGCGCACGAAAGGAGAGGTCATATGCATCCGGGGTTTCGACTCCCACGGCCGAGGGTCCATCAACTCCTGCCCATCCTCGCGGGGGCCCTCCTCCTCGGCATTGCGGCCTCTGGCCTGGCGGCGACGCCGAGTTCGGGGACGATCGACCCGACGACCACCAGCGCGAGCTGGCAGGGCCAGCACTACACGGCAGGCGCGAACGTTGCCAACGCCTGTCCCTCTTCGGCGAGCGACCCTGCCAATCTGGTCTGCGACCATTTCAAACTCACGGTCGGCGTCAACTCGGCTTACTGGAACGACAAGGTCGGCGGAGCCCTCATCACGATCACGTGGGCCTCGGCGGACAACGACTTCGACCTCTTCGTCTTCGACTCGCAGGGCAACCTCGTCGACGACTCCGCCCAGGGGAGCACGACCTTCGAGCAGGTGATGATCCCCGACGCAGTCGGCACGTACGAGGTCCGCGTCTCGCCCTTCCTCGTCGCGAACTCCGGCTATAGCGGGGCGGCAAGCTTCGTCTCCAAACCGCTCACGGCGGCCCCGGGGAGCGGG
>JBOHBD010000316.1:0-2492 GCA_050698195.1 Gaiellaceae bacterium | reverse complement strand
GGGCGTGGCCGTGTTGTCGAAGCCGTCGCCGTAGTCGTCGCTCGCGCCTGTCGAGCCGGGTTGTGCGCCTGGGGCGCCGGTTCCCGTCATGTACCGCCGCAGGGTGATCCCCTGGAGCCCGAGGTTCCGGAGCTCGGTGTTGACCTTCTCCATGCCGACGTAGTCGATGAGCCGGTTCGTCGCCCAGTTGCAGCTCGACCGGATCATCTTCGTCGCGAACGTCCGCAACGGGTACGAGAAGCGCGGCCTGAACGTCGGGCTCCCGCGCTGCGTGCCGTACTGCGTGCCCGCCGGCAGGAGGGTGTCGAGCGTGTCGTCGGTCGCGTCGATCTTGCGGAGCACCGCGAAGAGGATCGCGCTCTTGATCGTGCTCGACGTGCCGTAGGCGACGTCGGCGTGGACGAGGATCTGTTGCCCGGTCGTCAGGTTCGTCACCGCCGCGCCCGCCCGGGCGGGCGCGCAGTTCACCTCCTGCCGGATCCGTGACTCGAGCGGCGCCGACCCCCCGAAGGCCGGCGCGCCCGTCGAGGTCCAGATGCCGCCGTAGCGGATCGCGCCGGGGACGTCCGTCGCGTGGAAGTTGTCGATCACGCGGCCGAGGCAGGCGTTGTTGTTGAAGACCCGCTGGAACGCGTACCAGTCGCGGTCGGAGCGCACGTCCTGGCCCGGGCCGGGCTGGCGCCACCAGATGCCCGCGTAGTAGACGGATCCGCCGTCCACGAAC
Source organism: Gaiellaceae bacterium (assembly GCA_050698195.1). Lineage (GTDB taxonomy): Bacteria > Actinomycetota > Thermoleophilia > Gaiellales > Gaiellaceae > GMQP-bins7. The sequence goes on along the minus strand of JBOHBD010000316.1, from coordinate 1,768 downwards.
GAGTCGAGGTGCACGAGCCTGTGCGTCTTCGCGTAGCCGTCGAGCCTCGACTGGTACTCGGCTCGCGTCATCCGGTTGTGCATGCGCCAGTTGCACGCCGTCTTCACCCAGATCGAGACGTAGCGCGGGCGGCCGGATTTCGTGTATGCCTCGACGCGGAGGGGAACGAACCCAGTCTTGGCGTAGCCGTCGACGAGGTCGTCCATGCCCGCGCGGCTGACGTCGCGGTGGAGCCGCCAGTCGACGCGGGGCGTGTTGCGCTCCCAGATCACCGCGTGGCGCACCGCGCCTCCGGGGGTGTTGTACCCGCTCACGTCGGTCGGGCGGTGGCTCGACCGAAGTTGCCGGAAGAGGGCGTTGAACTGACTCCCGGTCAGCCCGAAGCGGCTCGACCATTGCGGCCCCGGCGCTTTGACCCACTTCGTGGCAAAGAGCTGCTCCGAGCCTGTGCGATAGCCGGTGAGGCGGCGGGGCCGGTACCCGACTCCGTTCAGTCCTCCCTGATCGAAGAACTGGCTTTGGAGGTCGTCTCCGGAGAGGCCGTACCGGAAGACGTACGGCCGCTCGAGATCCGCGACGTCCACTCCCGAGCAGAAAGCGAGCGAACGGGCCGTGCTCCCTTCTCCGGCCGGTCGGAGCCCGGCCGCGGCGGCTCCGCCGGCGAGAAGCAGTGCGGCTGCCGTGAGAGCTTGTGCGCGGAGTCGCATTCCGTTCCCGCGGAGGGTAGTGCGGCTTGAGGACGGCGAACACTGCTCGCCTGGGGGATACGCTGTGCGAGCCTGGAGAGGTGTCCGAGCGGCCGAAGGAGCGCGACTGGAAATCGCGTACGTGCTGAAAGGTGCGTCGCGGGTTCAAATCCCGCCCTCTCCGTCGCGGACGAACGGGGTCTGGCTGACGCCAGACGCCCAGTCTCACCGTAGGAGGGATGCATGATCGCCAGTCGTCGGGTGGTGGTTCTCGGGGCGGGCTCGAGCGGCGAGCACTTCGTCGGCGCGTTGCGGCGGCTCGACTCCGACGTCGAGATCGTCGTCCTCGAGCGCGAGCTCGCCGGCGGGGAGTGCTCGTACTACGCGTGCCTGCCGACGAAGACTCTGCTCCGCCCGACGGAGGCGCTGGCCGCTGCGCGCCAGGCGCCCGGTGCGGCCGAGGCGGTCACGGGAGTGCTCGACGACGACCGCGTCCGTTGGTGGCGGGACGAGGTGACGAGCAGGCGCGACGACTCCTGGCACGCGAATTGGATCGACGAGCAGGGAGCCGAGCTCGTGCGCGGAGAGGCGCGCGTCGCCCGACCGGGCGCCGTCGTCGTCGGCGGGAAACGGGAGATCGAATACTCGGAGCTCGTCGTCGCGACGGGCTCGTCGCCTGCCGTCCCGCCGATCGAGGGACTCGACGAGGTCGCATTCTGGACGAGCCGGGAAGCCGTCTGGGCCGACGCCGTCCCGAGAGTCCTCGTCGTCCTCGGGGGCGGCCCAGTCGGCGTCGAGCTCACCCAGTTCTTCCACCGGATGGGCGCGAAGGTGACGATCGTCGAGCCGTCTGCGCACCTTCTCGCGCGCGTCGACTCGGAGGCGGGAGCGCTCCTCGAGGAGCGGTTCGAGCACGAGGGCATCGACGTGCGCGTCGAGGCCCGCGCCGAGCGAGTGGAAGCGCTCGGCTCCGGGGTGCGGGTGCACCTCTCCTCGGGCGACGCGGTCGAGGCGGAGCAGCTGCTGGTCGCGACCGGCCGGCGGCCGAATGTCGCAGGCATCGGCCTCGAGCAGCTCGGGGT
>JBOHBD010000315.1:0-13886 GCA_050698195.1 Gaiellaceae bacterium | reverse complement strand
CCCATGGGAAGCGCGACGAGACGGCCCGGGCGGTGTCGTCGTGGGAATCGTTGTCGATGACGATGACCTCGGTTGGCCGCGTGTCGTGCTCGCCCTCCAGAGAGGCCAGGCATTCGAGGAGCGCATGCTTGCAGTCGTAGCTCACGATCAAGATCGAGACGACGGCATGGTCATGCGGCGCACTCGGCATGTCCCTCGTGTCGCCGGCGGACGGCCGGGGTGCCCAAGTGTCTGCCCCGTCCACGTCGACCGCGCCGGTACGGGCATCGGTTTCGTCTCTTGTCAACGAATTGGTGATGCGGGTCTCTTGATGCCGGCGCGTCATTCGGTCCGGCGCTGCGGTGACCGCTGAGTCATAGCGTCAAGCGTTGGCTTGGCGGCCGTTTTCAGGACCCGACACACGCGCACGTTGGCAGTTGACCAACCCTGAGTCGAGAGTGGTCCGTGGGTGGATGCGCGCGGTCTTCGACGGAGCGATACGTTCGCTATGCGCAGTTTCGGTCTCACCGTTGCTCACGATACTCGGGCCTGCCGAATCGATCTTGACCTCGCAGTCGCAATCCTGCTCGATCCGATCGCCGCGATGACCAGGGCAGGCGCAAGGAGGAAGGCCGCGAACACGATCGTATCCACCGGGTCGTTCCGGGATCCGATGACCACGAACCACACTCCGATGGCAAACGTCAGCTGTGCGACGAGCGACCGCCGATGTCGAAGGAACCACTCGTACAGGGTGCGTGCGGCTATTCCGAAGAGCGCCATCCCAAGCGCGATGCCTGGTATTCCGAAGTCCCAGTAGAGCGCGAGGAGCGGAGAGAACGCCGGGTCGAGACCGGGGTAGAGACTCGGCCAGACAGTCGCGACGACCGTCTCACCTGGCGGACGCGGCTTTCCGCTCCAGAGCTCCCGGGGTATCGGTCTCGTGGCCAGGTTGCCGATTGTGGCGCCTCCCCAGCGATGGGGAAGTTCCTCGGGCACGACCGTAAGCGCCGCGGACAGCGCAAGCACCATCTCGGCATCCGCCCCGTGCAGAACCGGGTCGAGGACATCTTGCGGCTGTTCGGCAAGCTCCTGGATCGCCGAGCGTGCGGTGAGCTGATCGGTCGGGTCCCGGGTATGCAAGAGGAAGTACGACCCGAAGAGAGAGAGGACGGCAACTGCGGCCAGCATGCGAGCGGAAGGGCGGCGGTCGCGCATCACGTACGCCACGACGAAGATGCCTCCGACCATGGGCAGCAGGACGATCCGACCTCCGACGGGCAGGGTACGGAGAAGCGCCAGTGCGACCACGGCTGCCGCGAGGACGCCGAGAGGCGCACTCCGCTCCCTCAACGCGAGCGCGACGAGAACGACGCCCGCAGGGGCGAAGAGCAACGAGCCGTACCAGACGTACGTCGATGAGCTCTGCAACAGTTCGGCGAGCTCCGCGCTCCGACCTTCGAGCAGAAGACGGAGTGACTCCACTCCATCAGAGGTCGGGAGGAAGATGACCCATGCGGCGAGGGCGACCGCGGCGACGCCGAGGGCTGCCACGGTTGCAGGACGAGTCTCCAGCGGACGAGGAGAAGGGAGGCGCAGGGCAAGCGATCTCGCGACGCGAAGCTCATAGCCGCTGACGAACGCCACCGCTCCGACCAGGGCGAGCAGAATCGCGTGTGGAAGCTTGGGACGGACGTCGAGCCCCCAGAACGTCATCTCGTGCTCGAGGAGCATGGCGGCGGGTCGAACCACAAACATCGCCGCGTACGCAAAGGCAAAGAAGACGATCGGTTCGAATGGGTCGAAGCTTCGGCGCGCGATGCGCCATGCGACAGGGAGGACGAGCACGAGCCCGCAGCCCGTGATCAGCATCCACTCCGTCACGATCGCAGCGCCTCGATCACGTCAACGATAGATCCGACCGTCGACTCCACCGAATAGCTCTCGACGCATGCTCGTGCGATGGCGGGACCGCGCGCGACCCACTGTTCTCGATTGCCGAATACAGCCACGATTGCGTCCCGCAGATCCGCGGTAGAGTCCGATGGAACGAAGATGGCGTTCGCTCCTGGATGGGCGGCTTCGATCTCCGGAGAGTGCGGCTCGTCGCGAGCGATGATCATTGGTACGCCGAACCACAGGCTCTGGATCAGCGAAAGCCCCACGTAGCCGGGTGAGACGCTGATCAGCGCGTTCCCGTACAGGACGCGCAACGACTCGAAGTCGCTCACCTTCCCTTCGAACCGGACGCGTCTCAAAGCACCCGCGACACCGACCGCGTGTTCCAGCTCGTCGCGGAGATCCCCGTCGCCGACGAAGACGAGGCACGCGTCGTCGGGCAGCGAGGGCAACGCTGCCAGGAATGCGTCCAGCAGCAACCGAGGCTTCTTCGTTCCGACGAGACGACCGACATAGAGCACGTCGCGAGCCGTGCGGGCATCGGTTGCCGCTACCGCAAGCTCCGCGGAATACATCCCGTTGGGCGCCGAGCGAATCAGCGAGCCTGGCATGCGAACCGACAGCTCTCGGGCCTGTGTGTCTGTGTACACGACGATTGCGCTTGCCAGGCGTCGCATCGCGTCGCGGACGCGGTCCGTTCGCGAGTCGGAACCGCTCCGCGGCCAGGCATGCCCCCACAACACGGTCGGCTTTCCCCGCAACCGCCGGAGCGCGAGGATAGCCCACGAGGACAGCACTCTCGGGTTCAACTCGAGCACTACGACGTCCGGTCGAAGAAGACGGCGTACGGACTCGCGCTGCCAGAGCAAGCGGCGATGTGCGATGTAGACATTTCGTAGGAGGACGAGTTCCGGGTCGGCGTTAGCCAGGCGGATCGTCGCTTCGAAACCGTCCTCGCCGGTCAGGATCAAGAGTCGTCTCCCGTATCGCTCGCGGAGCGCGGAGATGATGCCCGCCCGATAGTCGGGGATTGTCGTCTGGAGAAGCGCCAAGGCCGGAGATGGTTCCGGCACCGACGCCGTCGCGAGGCTGAGTCGAGGACTCTCACGGACGGCCTCGCGTGTCGAGTGCCCGGTATCCGCGGGTCCTCCCGAAGGCGATTGGAGAGAGATGGAAGCGACCCTTGTCTCGGTTGTGGCGCGCTTCTTCACAAGGGACGCTTTCTGCGGGATCGCATCGGTCAGTCCTCAACCAGAGCTACGAAGCCACTTCATCTATGCGGGTGGGTCGTCCGGAACCCGCCAACGCTATCCCTGCCCTCGTCTGACGTCCTCTGCTCGCTCTGTTGGCGGGCTCGTGTAGCGTCCTCGGCCTCGCGAGTCGCAACCGCGAGCAGAAGGATCAGCCCGATCGCGAGACCTTTGTCGTCGTAAGGATTCTGGAGCAGCGACCAGCCGACGACGATCGCCCCGTAGCCGACGAGCGCGAGCTGGATTACGGTCGGCTTCACTGTGCGCGCACGAAGCCTTCTGAGCATGGACACGAATCCTGCGACGAGAAGTCCAGCCGCGATCAGGCCGAGCAGGCCAAACTTGGCAAGAAACGAAAGGGGTGAGTCGACGGTCGTCGACGCATGCACGACGTTGAAGCTGTCCGACCACACGATCGGCGTCCCTGGACCGACGCCGGCAATAGGCGACGAGCGAAAGAGGTCCCAGGTCGCGCTCGTTTGTGCAAGGCGGTCGATGTAACTTCGGTCTTCGCGCTTTTCACCGGTCGAGAAGAGCAGGTCTGCGCGCGCCGAGAGCGCCTCGCGATTGGCATTTGTCACGTGGACGACGCCCTGCGCGCCGAAGACCACGAGAAGCGCGGCAACCGGCACGGCGACTGCCAGTCTCAGGGAGCGCTGCGCGAGTCGATGCTGGCTGCCGAAGGCGATGACCAGCGGCGCCGCAAGCAGAACGAGTGTTGTACGTGTCCCCGTCGACAGCAGCATCGCGAAGACGAGGGAGGTGAAGACCACCCATGCGAACCGGCGGCGATTGCCGTGCAAGAACATGCTCGTGCCGTAGGTGAACGCGGTCGCGGCGAGGAGGAAGGTTGGCAGACCGACGGGAATGAAGCTGAGATCCGCAATGGCACGGTTCGTGAGCCATGTGACCGTGAAGCCGAGGGCGCCTAATGTGCCGCCGACGACGAGCAAGCGGCGCAATGCTCTCGCAGTCATCGACGCCTGTGCGTCCAGCGCGAACAACGGAGCGCACGCGACGAGGATGTACGGCGCAACGTCCCTCAGCCATGCCTTCTGCGGGACGTCGTTGAGCATCGACACGGGGAGCGATGCAGCGACGAGCCCGAATGTGACGACGGAGGCGCGAAGCATTGGCGCAAGGTCGTGGTACGCGCGCGAGTCGACGAGCCGAGGGAGCCTGAAGACGACGGCGCCGAATGCGACCGCCAGCCCGAACAGATAGAGCAGCTTGGAGGTCGTCAGCTCGTCCGAGCTCTGAAAGACAGTGAGAGCACCGAACACGACGACCACGACGCGCACGCGTGCGCTCAACACCAGGGGAAGAGATGCGAGGAGCGCCGCAGGGAGAAGTGCAAGCGTTGACCTGGAAACGTACGCCCAGCCGAGAGCGAAGGCAAGGCTGGAGCACGCAAGGAGCGTGGCCCAGCCGGGAAGACGGAAGGTGAAGCTGACGAGGCGGTCGGCGTACTGGCTCACGGGCTCTGCGTCGAGACGCGGTTCTGGCTCCGAAGGTCGGATGTGACGGCCTCGTGACCTTGACGGCGCCAAGCTGCGAAGGCGACGGTTCCGACGACAAGGAGAAACAGGAACGAGCGCAGGACCAACCCAGCGGCCGCCAGCGTTGTCCCGCCCAGAGCCTCGCCCACGATGATCATGGCGGTGCCCGCCAGCGAAGTGGCGAGGATAGGGCCGATCAACGACCGCTCGCGCCCGTGCGAGTAGGCGACGACCAGCAGTGGGCTGGCCGCGTAGACGATCGGCAAGGCGAGGAGCATGACCTGGGCTACGGGCACCGCGTCACGGTATGCGCTGCCGAACAGGAGCGGGATCAGGAAAGGGGCGAGCAGGATGCCGAGGAGCGCGAGCATGCCTCCGCAGGCTGCGAGCGCTCCTGCGAGCCGCCACGGCGAGGTCCGTCGAGCCGACGCCGTCGCCATGAACGGATATAGGGCGCTGCCGACGGTTGCAGGAACGAGCAGCGCAGGCCCGAGCACTCTGTCTCCGATCGCGAACCATGCCGCGCTCGTCGCCGACATCGTGACGAGAACGAAGGTATCGAGTCGTGGAATCACGTTCAGAGAACCGGTCGTGAGTGCGAACGGGAGGCTCGCACGCGCCAGGGCTACAACGGAGCGCGGCCGGGGCGGGACCAGGGGGACGGCGTGACGCCAGAACACTGTGATCGCGTCGAATGCGCCTCGCGAGAGCCCGGCCACGAGATACGCAACTCCGATTGCCGCGAGACCGGCGTCCGCCACGATCGCGACGAGCAGCGCGGCGCCCAGGATGGACTTCTCGAACACGGAAGCACCGACCACGAGCAAGACTTGGCGTCGCGCGCGCATGTGCGCTTCGAGGGCGGTGGCAGTGGCTGTCAGCGCCCCGTATGTGAGGAGCGAGACAAGGGCGATCGCAGTTACGGCTCCGGGGCCTGCTGTTGCCGACCAGATCGCGCCGGCGAGTACCAGGGGAAGCGCGAGCATCGCGTTGACGACCACTGCTGAGGTCACGAGTGCGCCGGCGCGCTGCCGGGTACGCATCTGGTCTGCACCACCAGCGAACAAGCTGGACAGCTCGCGCAGCAGCCATGTCCCCAGGCCGAACTCGATGACGATCGCGAGCGCGAGGCTGAGACCGAGGAAGGCCGAGAAGATGCCCCAGTCGTCAGGGTCGAGCGTGCGTGCGATCGCGATCGCGGCGAGAGATGTCGCGAGGACAGTGAGAGCCTGCGACCCCAGCAGTAGCGCGCTGTCGGACATCCAGCCTCGGACCCACGATTTGCGGGCCGTGCTTCGGTCGTCGATGTTGCCGCTGTCATCCACGGGATCAGATGACGGTCGGCTCGGCGTCCCACTCACGCTGTTCGCGGTACCCATACGCCGAGGTGGAGAGGACGGTGTTGTCGATGACGACGAGGCCGAGCTTCGATGCGGGCGACGAGGCGAGAAGTCGTCGGATCTCGTGTGCGTACTTCCGGCGGTATGCCTCGATGTGCGTGACGAAGAGAAGGCCGTCGACGTGCGAGCTGAGGGACAGCGCGTCCCCGGTCAGGAGCATCGGCGGACTGTCGACCAGGATAATGTCTGCGAGATCTGGCAGCGAACGGAGTGTGTCGGCGAGCGTCCGTCCCGCAACGAACTCCCCAGGATCCGGCGGGATCGTGCCGGCCGTGACGATCGTCAGAGTGCCTGCACCAGCGTTGTCGCCGACGTGCTCACTCGAGAGTTCGGAGATGCTTGACGACGCCAGGCGCTGACGATCGCTTCGTTGATCTGGGCGCCATTCACGGCACACCTCGTCGAGTCCAGCTGCGCCGGCTGCGAGGTCGGTGATGCCGGGTCGCGCGTCGAGACCGAAATACCGGGCGATCGTTGGCCGGCGGAGGTCGAGATCGACGAGGAGCACGTGTCGCCCAGTGCGGGCGAGAGCGAGTGCCAGGTTCGAGATCGTCGTCGACTTGCCCTCGCCCGCGGTGGCACTCGTGATCATGATCGAGCGTCGTTCCCGATCGAGGTTCACGAAGTCGAGGTTGGTGCGCAGGATCCGGATCGCCTCAGCCTCCGGGCCGTCCTGGGCGTTGAGCATTGCGAGCCCACCTCTCGCGCGGATCGTGCGGGACGCCTCTGGCAGCCGCCCGATGAGCGGGAGCTCGAGTTGCTCTGCGATCTCGTCGGCCGTGCGAACACGGACATCGAGCATGTCCAGGAGGAACGCTAGTCCTAGTCCGATGACGAGCCCGAGCATGAGCGCGAGCGTCGCCGAACGCATGGGGCGTGGCGCGATCTGTCCCGCACCGTCCGCGGGCCGGACGAGTGACGCATTCGATGTCTGCAGGCTGAGGGCCGTCTCGAGCTCCTGGCGCTTTTCGACGAGGGACGCATAGAGGGCTGTCCCTGCGCCTGCGCTGCGCAGCCGGCGAATCCGCGCCGTGAGCGCCGCGACGGTGTTGCGCAAGGCGTCGGTATCGAGCTCGGCGCGATACCGGATGTACTGACGGGCGTACTCCGTCGCCAGTGTCTCTGCGATCTCCGGGTCCGGGTCGCGGACGCGGAACCGGAACAAGTCGGTCGTCCCCTCTGCGTCGACCCCTGATTGGGCCAGGAACGCGTAGCCGTTCCTGTCGTCCAGCCCAGCGGCGTCCACGACGCGAAATGCAACGACCGGGAGGCGAGCCAGCTGTGCCTGCGTCTTGATCATTCGTACCGGCTCCGTCAGGGTCGGATCCTCGATGCCGGAGATGCCCTGAGCCTGCCGGTTGAGCAGAACGTCCGCCGAGGCCTCGTAGATCGGCGTCTTGGAGCTCGACAGGACGTAGACGACGAGCGGAGTGACGATTGCGAACGGCAGGATGATCCATTTGCGCCGCCACAGCACCCCGAGGTAGTCGAAAAGGTCGGGTGTCGAGTGGGACTCCGGCGTCTCCATGATCGTGGCCTATCGTGAGGACTCGCTCAGACGGTCCTGGGCCGCGCCCCTGTTCGAACTGTAGCGGCGCCCATTCGAGCGTCAAACGAGGCGCTCCGCGTCTTCGCGACTATTGTCCGTCCATGTGCGGCTTCGTCGCTGTGCTAGGCGGATGTCTGCCCGTGGAAGAGCGCGTCGCTCGCGCGGCGCTCGACCTCCTGCGTCACCGCGGCCCCGACGATTCCGGGACCTGGCGGTCGGACGACGCGTGGCTCGGCTCGCGCCGGTTGGCGATCCTCGACGTCTCGCCGCGGGGCCACCAGCCTATGGAGGACGCGGAGACCGGCGTCGTCGTCTCGTACAACGGCGAGATCTACAACTACGTCGAGCTGCGCGGGGAGCTCGAGCAAGAGGGGGAGTCGTTCACATCCGGGTGTGACACCGAGGTCCTGCTCCGCTCGTACCTCAGGTGGGGCACGCGCTGTGTTCGTCGCTTCAACGGCATATGGGCCTTCGTCGTCTGGGACCCACGCGATCGAACAGCCTTCTTCGCACGCGACCGGCTCGGCGTGAAGCCGTTCGCGTACACCCTTGCTCGGGGGCGCATGTCGGTCGCGTCCGAGCCGAAGGCGCTGCTCCATCTCTACCCCGAGCTGCGAGCGGTCGACGAGCGGTCGCTCTACGACTTTCTGGGACGCGGCAAGCTGCACACCTCGGATCGGACGATGTACGCGAATGTTCGCGTCCTGCCGCCGGCAACGGCGGGCATGCTCGAGCCCGGTGCTTCGAGCCCTCGACTGTGGCGGTACTGGGCTCTGCGCGACGAAACCGAGAACAGTGCCGAGACGGCGGAGGCCTTCGGCTCCCTGCTCGAGGACTCGGTCCGCCTGCGGATGCGCAGCGACGTTCCCGTCGGCGTCGCCCTCTCCGGCGGCCTCGACTCGACGGCGGTGCTGCACGGCGCGGCCTCCGGGCTCGCCGAGAGCGCTGTGCTGACCGCGTACACGTCTGTCTTCGACCCACCGACCGGCTCGACCCACGGTGACGAGCGGAGCTGGGCTCGCATGGCCGTCGCGCCGTACGATCGCGTCGAGCTGGAGCTCGTGCCCGCGGCCGAGGGCGACTGGATGAGCGTCCTCGAGCGCGTCGCTTGGCACCTCGACGCGCCGACCTACTCACCCGCCGTCGTTCCGCTCTGGACGATCATGCAGCGCGCCAGAGAGCGGGGCGTCAAGGTCATGCTCGAAGGACAAGGCGGCGATGAGCTGCTCGGCGGATACATCCATCACGCGGCCCTGGCGATGCTTGCGGACCCGGGATTGCGCGCCCCGCACCGGCTTGCCCGAGAGCTCCGCCACACAGGGCCTGCGTTCGGCACGAGGAGGCTCCTCCTGTGGGTGCTTCGGGAACGCGTTCCCTCTCTTCGCCATACCTATCGGGCGATGCGCGGCACGGCGGCCACGCTCACTCCGACGTTTCGGAAGGATTTCGACTACGACACGAACGGTGACGTCCCACCGCCCAACACGCTTCGGTCGCGGCTTCTCTACGACTTGACGGAAGGCATCCTGCCGGCGTTGCTGCACTATGGCGACGCCGTCAGCATGGCGCAGTCGATCGAGTCGCGACAGCCGTTTCTCGATTACCGACTCGTCGAGCTCTGCGCTTCGATGCCCGCAGCCTGGAAGGTGGCGCATGGCCAGACGAAGCGAGTGCTCCGCCAGTATCTGCGCTCGGTCGGCCACGAGAGGATCGCCGCCCGCTCCGACAAGGCGGGATTCCCGACGCCGATGTTCGCGTGGCTGACGGCGGAAGGAGGCCTCGTCCCGCGCTCGCTCCTCCTTGGTTCCGATGCTCGCATCCTTTCCTGGTGCGTTCCGCGGCGCATCGGGGACTTGATCGATCGCACCTGTCGCGGTTCTCGAAGCAGCGGAGAGCACCTCTTCAGGCTGCTGTCGACCGAGCTCTGGCTCCGGGCGTGCATCGGCTGATCCGGCATCCGGGCAGCCCGCGGCTACGATCCCGCCCGATGACCCCGACAGCGACCGGCGGGCGACGCAACCTTCGGAATGCATGAGCGCCACGACGTCGTCCTCGGCGCCGGGCTGACGGGTCTCACAGCCGCCTACACGCTGCAGGAAGCGGGCGACGGGGACTGGCTCGTATTCGAGAAGGAGGAGAGGCCTGGCGGCCATGCCCGCTCGATCGAGGTCGACGGCTACGTCTTCGACTACGGGCCGCACATCCTCTTCACGAACGACCCGCGCATGGAGGCGCTGATCCGCGACCTCCTCGGGGACAACATGCGCTCACAGGAGCGCCAGGCGTTCATCTACCACCGCGCCTACGACCTCTATACCCGCTTTCCGTTCCAGGCCCACCTGTACGGGCTGCCGGTCGAGCTGGTCCGAGAGTGCTTGGTCGAGCTCGTCCGCGCCGTCGAGGAGCGAGCGCGGAACGGCTTGACGCCGGCCAACTACGAGGAGTGGATGCGTGCCACGTTCGGGAACGCGATCGCCGAGCGGCTGATGATCCCGTACGCGCGGAAGCTGTGGACGATCGAGCCCTCCGGGATGGACTTCAGCTGGATCGGCCGCCGCGTGCCGACGCCCGACGTCGCTCGGATCGTGACCGGCGCGCTCACCGACGACGTGGCGCAGGTCGGCGCCACGGTGCACTTCTGGTATCCGTGGGAAGGCGGGATCGAGGCGCTGGCGCGGTCGCTGTCGGCGCGAGTGACCGGGATCCAGCTCGGTCGCGAGATGCGGCGGATCGACGTCGGGCGTCGTGTCATGTCGTTCGCCGACGGAGACGACATCGAGTTCGACCGCCTCGTCTTCACGCTCCCGCTCTGCTCGCTGCCGGAGTGGTTCGACCCGCTCCCGGCGGAGGTCGAGGATGCCTGCCGCGGTCTCGCCTACCAGGGGATCTTCAACGTCAACCTCGGAGTCGATCGACCGGTGCTCTCGGACAAGCACTGGATCTACTTCTACGAGGACGAGTTCCCCTTCCACCGCCTCTCGTTCCCTGGGAACTTCAGCCCCCGGAACGTCCCGGAGGGAAAGAGCTCGATCTCGACGGAAGTCGCGTTCTCTCGCTCGAAGCCGCTCGACCGGGACCACGTGCTCGAGCGAACGATCGAGGCGCTCCACGCGGCGAAGATCCTCCGCCGCGACGACACGATCGAGGTGATCCAGGCCGAAGAGATCCTGCCCGCCTACGTCATCTACGACCTTGCGCACGAACGCAACGTCGCGACGATCAGAACGTGGCTCGAGACGCAGCGCATCTGGACCGCGGGCCGCTTCGGCGAATGGCAGTACCACAACATGGATCATTCGATGGCGAGCGGACGAGCCGCCGCGGAGGCGATACTCGCCGGCCTACGCAGGTGAGGCGTCGCGGCTCGTGACGCGTCGCGAGCTTGCCCGGCTCCTGCCTCTCCTCGCGATCTATCTCGCAGCGTTCCTGCTCTTTCCGGCGCACCCGGACGACGAGGCGTCGTACATCACGCTCGCCGAGCGCCTGACGAACGGGACGTTCGTCACCGGGGACGACGATCCGCTGCTCGACGCGGATCCGAGCAGTCCCGACCTCTGGTTCGGGCCGGGGCTACCTGCTCTTCTCGTGCCCTTCGTCGCACTCGATTCGCCGACATCCGTGCTCAGGCTCACCGGCCCCGTCCTGCTGTTCGGAGCGATCGTGCTCTTCTATCTCCTCGCGCGCCGTCGGTGGGGGCCACGGGTCGGCGTGCTTTCCGCGTACGGGCTCGGTCTGTACGTCCCGTTCTGGGCTTTGCTGTCGAACCTCCACAGCGAGGTGCTCGCCATCGTCTTCGTCGCCGGTGCGATGCTGGCGATCGACCGGTATCTCGAGGTCGGCGGCGCGGTCTCGTTCGCCGGAGGGTCGGCGGCGCTGGCCGGGCTCGCGCTCACGCGCGTCGCGTACGGCTGGGTCCTGACCGTCGTGCTCGTCGCGCTCGTGCTCCTATGGCTCCTCGGCCGCTCACGGGCCGCGGCGCGCGTGGCGCCTGTTGTCGCCGTGGCGCTCGCCCTCTGCCTGCCGTGGCTCGCGTACACGTACTCGAAGACCGATCGCGTCTTCGTCTGGGGAAACTCCGGGAGCCTCTCGCTCTACTGGATGGCGTCGCCGCACGAGGGCGACCTGGGTGACTGGCACCAGGCGGACGACGTCTTCACCGATCCGGAGCTCGCCGGGCACAGGGAGTTCTTCGAGGGCCTCCGCGGGCTCACGCTTGCGGAGCAGAACGCCGAGATCGAGCGCGAAGCCGTGCGGAACATCGTCGACCACCCCGGGGCGTACGCCGAGAACGTGGTCGCGAACGTCTCTCGGATGCTGTTCAACACGCCGTACAGCCGGACGCAGCAGGCGACGAACGACGTGTTCTACGCGTTGCCCAACGCCCTTCTCGTCGGCGCCGTCGCCCTGTGCCTGATCGTCTTGCCCCCTCGCCGCAGGGCGCTCCCTTCGGCAACACTCCCCTTCGTCACGCTGGGCGCGGTCGCGTTCACTCTGCACGCCCTCGTCGCGACCTACCCGCGCATGTTGATGCCGATCGTGCCGGTCGTCGCCTGGCTCACGACGCTCGCGCTCGTGGAGCTCCGCGTCCTCACGGCTGACTCGCAGCACGTTCCTCGACGACGTACACGCGCGCCGACGGGTATCGTCTGAGGAGCCGCGGCGGTCCGAGACCGGACGTCCCGTCGAGCAGGAGAAGCAGGTTGTCGATCGTCTGGCCGCCCAGCACGTTGACCACGACGAACGTCCTGGCTCGCCGTTCCTGCGTGTATAGGAGCGGTGAGGCGTCGATCCCCTCGCGTTCGAGGTAGTACTCGAGGATCGTGTCGGAGCCCGTGGCCAGGATCCTGTCCGTGGGCTCGACGGCGGCGGCGAGGTAGGACGCGACCGCCTCCCCGTCGAGTAGCGCACCGGTCTCGCGGGACTCTCGCACCGAGTCTGCCGAGTGGACGAGGCCTGCGGCGCCGAGCACGACCAGTCCGGCGACCACGGCGCCGACGACTCTCCCGGGACGCCGCGATTCGAGCAGCCAGCCGTAGAAGCCCGCTGTCGCGGCGAGCGCGAGAGGTACCAGGAACAGCCACACGCGCGTGAACGGAACGACGCGCTGCACGACGAGAAGCGGCAGTGCCCAGGCCACGATCGCCGGTAGGGGAGGAACCGGAAAGCGGCTGAACCGGGGGGTCAGCACGAGCGAACCCAGCAGGCCGATCGCGAGAACGACGGTGACGGCGAGCGGGACGTCACGGTGCCAGGTGTCGAGCGTGTCGCGGACGTGGCCGGGGAGGAGCTCGAGGAACGCGCTCCACGAGCGAGGCTCGACGAACTCGTTCGACGTCACCGAGCGCACGCCCGAGGCGGCGAGGACCGGCGCGTACAGGATCCCGGTGAGCACGGCTGTCGCGAGGGCGCACCCGGCCATCCGCCGTAGGAACGCGCTCACCGGGCGGCCCGCGGCGACGCCTGAGACGACGAGCCAGACGAAGATGCCTCCGAGGGGGTAGAGCATGATCGGCACGGCATGGAGGCCGAGCGCGCCCGCGACGGCGATAACTGCCCAGGCGCCCAGGGACTCGCCCTCGAGGACACGCGTCGCGGCGATCAGCGCAAAGAGCGTCAGCAGGACGACGATCGTGTAGCCCCGCGCGTTCGTCGAGTACTCGACCAGCGTCGAGGAGGCGGCGACGAGCGCCGCCGCCAGCAGCGCGGCGGTCCTCCCGTAGAGCATGCGGCCGAGCGCGAAGGTCGCGGGGAGGACGGCGATGCCCGCCAGAAGCGCGGGAAGCCGAAGTGCCCAGGGCGCATCGCCGAGCGTGGTCACCGAGAGCTTCGCGAGGAACGTGTGGAAGAGGTGGTTGTTCGGGGTCGAGTAGTTCGCGAGCCCAACGTAGAGCGGTTTCGAGACGTAGTTGTCGTAGGTCGTCGCCTCGTCGTAGCGCACCGGCACGTCGAGGAACACGATCCGGAGGACGACTCCCGTCAGCAGCACCACGCCTAGTGCGGCGACGTAGTACGCCTGCTCCGCGACCACCCAGTCGCGGAGGAGGCGAGGCGCATGTCGCGCCGCAGTCCACCATTCGGACAGCACGGCCTCGACCGTCTCGTCGACCGCGCGCCCCGCGGCGACGAGACCGACCGCGAGGAGCGCGATCGCACCCGCCAGGATCCGAAGCCGCATGACGATGTCGTCGAACTCGGCGCGGCTCACGTCGGCGTCGCGATCGACCGAGAAGGCGTCGACGTGATCCTTGAGCGTCTCGTACGGAACCAGCGAGAGCACAGCCACTCCGGCGGCGACAGCGAAGAGCACGCC
>JBOHBD010000314.1:0-2556 GCA_050698195.1 Gaiellaceae bacterium | reverse complement strand
GCGTCGAGCTTGCCCTGCTCGAGCACCTCGAAGTGGTCGAGGTGGACATGGCCGTTCTCGCTCGCCGGGACGAGGAAGAACCGCCGGCGAGCGGCTGCCTCGATCGCCTCCAGGCGGCTTCCACCCGGTCCGGCGAGCAACGCGAGGATGCGCGGATGGACGGAGACCCGGAACGCCTGCACGCGAGACCCCTTCGCGATCTCCCTGAGCTTCCGCTCGACCTCGAGGGCGTGGGTGGTCTCGGAGACGACGAAGCCGTCGCCGTTGCAGACGGAGCACCTGGCCGTGAGGATCTCGCGTGGGCCGTCGGTGACGTTCTGGCGTGTCATCTCGACGAGGCCGAGCGGGGAGATCTCGACCACGTACGTCTTCGTGCGATCGCGCTCGAGCTCGGCGCGGAGCGCGTCCTCGACCGTCGCCCGGTTCTTCGGGTTCGACATGTCGATGAAGTCGATGACGATGATCCCGCCGATGTCGCGCAGCCGGAGCTGACGGACGACCTCCGTCACGGCCTCGAGGTTGTTCTTCACGATGGTGTCCTCGAGCCGCCCCGACGCGGCCTTGCCGCGCGAGCCGACGAAGCGACCCGTGTTGACGTCGATGACGGTGAACGCCTCGGCGTAGTCGAAGACGAGGTAGCCGCCTGACGGAAGGTCGACGCGGCGCGCGAGCGTCGAGCGGATCTCCTCCTCGATGCCGAGCGCCTCGAAGAGCGGCGCCTTGTCGCGATAGCGATGGACGCGCTCGACCATGTGCGGCGAGGTCTTCTTCAGGTAGCTGACGATGCGCCGGTAGGTGCGGTCGTCGTCGATCTGCGCGCCGACGAAGTCGCCGGCGAAGAGATCGCGGACGATGCGGAGCGGAAGCTCGGCCTCTTCGTAGACGAGCTCGGGCGCCTCCGCCGACTTCGCCTTCGTCTCGATCGTCTTCCACAGGCGCTGGAGGAACACGAGATCGCGCTCGATGTCCTCCGCGGACGCGCCCTCGGCGGCCGTCCGGACGATGATCCCCCCGCCTTTCGGGTCCAGCTCCTTGACGATCTCCTTGAGACGTGTCCGCTCCTGGTCCTCGAGCCGGCGTGAGACGCCGTAGCCCTCGCCGTTCGGGACGTAGACGAGGAAGCGGCCCGGGAGGGAGAGCTCGGTGGTGAGGCGTGCCCCCTTCGACTTCATCGGATCCTTCACCGCCTGCACGAGGACGGTCTGGCCTCGCTTGATCAGGTCCTGGATCCTCCGAGCGCCCTTGCGGCCTTCGAGCTCGGGACCGACGATCTCGTCGACGTAGAGGAACCCGTTCTTCTCGAGCCCTATCTCGACGAACGCCGCCTCCATTCCCGGAAGCACGTTGTCGACGACGCCGAGGTAGATGTTGCCGGCGATCGAGCGGCGCTCGGGCCGCTCGAGGTAGACCTCCGCCACGCGGTCGTCCTCGAGGATGGCGACGCGCTGCTCTCCGACGTCGACCGAGATCAGCAGCTCGCGCTTGGCCGCGGGCAGCGGGGCTCGTCTCGTCGGCGTGCGACGCCGAGCCGTCCGCGCAGGCTTGCGGTCGGTCTTTCGCTCCTGCTTTCGCTCCGGCTTGCGTGCGGTCTTTGCCGCCGCGGCCTCGGTCGTAGGCGTCGCGTCGTCAGAGACAGCCGCGGCCTGGGCTCCCGGCTTCTTCCTTCCGCGCCCTCCGCGACTTCCGCGGCGGCGCTTCTTCTTCGCTACCTCCGGAGCCTCAGCGGCTTCCGGGGCCTCTGCCGCCTCGACCTCAGGCGGTGTTACTTCCTCCGTCGCCGCGGCGTCGACCGCGGCAGCGTCCTTCTGCTTCCCAAAGCGAAACCAACGTAGTGGCAAAGTTCGATTCTCCTCGTTCGATCGCGCGCGAACGAAGAGACGCCGTCGGCGTCTCTCGAGTCGCGCTGCGGATGATGAAAACTGCGGTCATCGAGACCTGACCTGAACGGTAGCAGCAGCGGCCGATCCACGGGCTCGGGGTCGCTCAGGCAGCCGCCGGGCGGAGGCGCGAGCGCCGCGCGCGGACCGCCCGCAGGCGCTGAGAGAGACGTGCCCAGGCCCAGGGCTCGACTTCCCCGTACCGCGTCTCCGTCTGACCACGCGTCGACTCGAGGTACTCGAACCAGGCATCGGCTTCCTCGAGCTGCAACAGCTCCTCGGCGAGCTCCGTGTCCGGCATCGTCCCTCCCATTGGATCGGTCCGCGCGGATAGTAGGTCCGTCACCGGACGGATTCCTCGTGGCGCCGTCGTGGGGGGAAAACGACGTTTCCCCCCACGTGCCCCCCTTCCTTTTCGGCGTGCACCGCAGAACCGCGCGTGGCCTCCCGGCCGGCAAGAGCCGGCGCTACTGGTCGGTTGCCGCCTGGAGCTCTCGGATCGCCTTCGCGAGCGCCCACGTACCCGCGGCGGCAACTGCCGTGTTCGCGATGGGGGCAGGGATCGAGCGTCGCGCGGTGCGCGCGAGCGCGCGCAGCGCGAAGCTCGCCGCCAGGGTCGCTCCGGCCGCTCCGGCCACGACCGGCAGCTCGTCCGATCCCGCCTGCGCACGCTCGAGCG
>JBOHBD010000313.1:0-7013 GCA_050698195.1 Gaiellaceae bacterium | reverse complement strand
GTACACCGCAGACGCCGCGAGCGCGGGCGCCGAGCTCGTCGCCTTCCCGGAGACCTTCGTCTCGGTCTACCCCTCCTCGGCCTGGGCGAAGGCGCTCGCCGGCTGGTCGGATCCCCGCGCGAAAGCCGCCTTCGCGCAGCTCTTCGAATCGGCCGTGGAGGTCCCGGGCCCGGCTGCGGATCGACTCGGGGAGATCGCGCGCGAGCACTCGGTCTGGCTCGTGACGGGGGTGAACGAGGTCGATCCGACCCGGAACGGCACCGTCTACAACGCGCTGCTCTACCACGCGCCGGACGGCTCGCTCGCGCTCAAGCACCGCAAGCTCGTCCCCACGAACCACGAGCGGCTCGTCTGGGGCCAGGGAGACGGTGGAGGACTGCGTGCGATCGAGACGCCGCTCGGCCGGATCGGCGGCCTCATCTGCTGGGAGAACTACATGCCGCTCGCCCGGTTCTCGCTGTACGAGTCCGGCGTGGAGATCTACCTCGCGTCGACCGCGGACGACGGCGACGCCTGGCAGGCGTCGCTCGTCCACATCGCCCGCGAGTCGCGTGCCTTCGTCGTCGCCCCGGCGCACTTCCAGCGCGCATCCGCGTACCCGGCCGACTTCCCGCTCGCGGACCTCCTCGAGGGTCACGACGTCATCGGCCGTGGCGGCAGCGCGATCCTCGCGCCGGATGGCTCGTACCTCGCCGGCCCGCTCTACGACGAAGAGGGCATCCTCTACGCCGTCCTCGACCCGTCTCGGCTGCGGGAAGAGCGGCAGCGCTTCGACCCGGCGGGCCACTACCACCGTCCCGATGTCCTTCGCCTGACGGTGACGCCGAATCAGCACGACTGATCGACCCGACCTCGAACTCGACTTGAGCTGATCGTCGGGCGGTCGGCATCCCTCGCGGATGACGGCACGGCACGGCGTGCGGGTCTGGCTCGCCCTCGTGACGGTCTACGTCGTCTGGGGATCGACCTTCATCGCCCTCGCGATCGCGGTCCGTGACCTGCCCCCGTTTCTCGCGATGACGATGCGCCACCTCGTCGCCGGCGGCGTCCTGCTCGCGTTCGCACTTCCGCGTGGCAACGGCGAGCACGATCCGATCGGCTGGGCGCAGATCCGAGCCGGCCTCGTGTTCGGCGCCCTCCTCTTCCTGATCGGGCACGGAGGCCTCGCCTGGGCGCAGCAGACCGTCCCGGCCGGGGTCGCCGCGTTGCTCGTCGGCAGCATCCCCATCTGGATGGCGCTTCTCGACCGCGTCGCGTTCGGCCGCAGGCTGCACGCCTCGGCCTACGCGGGCTTCACGCTCGGCTTCGTGGGGCTCGTGTTCCTCGTCGATCCCTTCGGCGAGGGATCCGTCGACCGCCTGGCCGCGGTCGTGATCGTCCTTTCGGCACTCTGCTGGGCGGTCGGCTCCCTCTACGCGCGCGGCGCCGCGCTGCCCACGCGGCCGCTGGTCTCCGCCGGGCTGGGCTCGCTGTGCGGCGGTGTCCTCCTGCTCGTCGTGTCGATCGCGTCCGGCGAGGTCGGCGAGGCGACCTTCTCCCCGGAGTCTTTGCTCGCGGTCGCGTACCTCGTCGTCGTCGGGAGCCTCGTCGGCTTCACCGCCTACGTCTGGCTTCTGCGCGCGGCGCCGATGTCCCTCGTCGCGACGTATGCGTACGTGAACCCGATCGTCGCCGTCTTCCTGGGCTGGGTTCTCCTCGGCGAGGAGATCACGTTGCAGATGGCCGCCGCGGGCGCCGCGGTCCTCGTCGCGGTCGCGCTGATAGTGCGGTCGAGCGGTGCCGATGTCGAGCCGGGGTGGGGCGTTCTTCGGCGTCGTGGACGCGCGCGGACTCCCATCACAGAAGCGCAACCGTAGCCGCACAGGATCTTCCCTTGTAACAAGTTGTTACAAGGGACCGGGCGGCGGCGCGAAAACGGCCGCCGGTGCGGGGGGGCGCGTCGCCTTCGTCAGCCGCCGATGTAGGACATCTCGACCTTGCGGAGACCGCCTGTCTCCTCGGTGCGGAGCTCCGAGTAGCGGTCGGTCCGGCGCTCCCAGACCGCGCGGATCGAAGCCTCGAGCTCGTCGTCGCCGACGCCTGAGCGCAGGATCGCGCGGAGGTCGTGCCCGCGTACGGCGAAGAGGCAGGTGTATAGCTTCCCGTCGGCGGAGATGCGGGCGCGGGTGCAGTCGCCGCAGAACGGCTGCGTCACCGAGGCGATGACCCCGATCTCGCCGGCGCCGTCGCGGTAGCGGTAGCGCTCCGCGACCTCGCCGCGATAGGCGGCGTCGACCGGCTCGAGCGGGAACTCGGCGCCGATCGCCGCCACCACCTCCGCCGCCGGCACGACGTCGTCCAGTCGCCAGCCGTTCGTCGCGCCCACGTCCATGAACTCGATGAACCGGACCGCGTGTCCCGTCCCGCGGAAGCGGCGCGCCATGTCGAGTACAGAGCCGTCGTTGAGCCCGCGCTTGACGACGACGTTGACCTTCACCGGCAGCCCGGCAGCCGCAGCCGCGTCGATGCCGGCGAGCACGCGCGCGACGGGGAAGTCCACGTCGTTCATCGCGCGGAAGACCTCGTCGTCGAGCGAGTCGAGGCTGACCGTGACGCGCGTGAGCCCGGCGTCGGCCAGAGCCTGAGCCTTCTGGGCGAGGAGTGCGCCGTTCGTCGTCAGCGTCAGGTCGAGATCGCCGAGCCCGGCGAGCCGCCCGATCAAGACCTCGAGGTCACGGCGGAGGAGCGGCTCTCCGCCGGTGATGCGGAGCTTGTGGACGCCGAGGCCGACGAAGACGCGGGCGACGCGCTCGATCTCCTCGAACGTGAGCAGCTCCCGCCGCGGCAGGAAGCGGTAGTCGCGACCGAAGACCTCCTTCGGCATGCAGTAGACGCAGCGGAAGTTGCAGCGGTCGGTGACCGAGATGCGGAGGTCTCGCAGTGGACGCGCGAAGGTGTCGAGCACCTGCACGTGAGACAGCGTAGAGAATCGTGCCGTGGCCGACCGGAGCCAGAGCCGGGCGCTCCCGCTCGTCGCTCTCGTCGGCGTCACCGCCGTCTGGGGTCTGACCTTCGTCCAGGTCCAGGACGCGCTCGAGCTGTACCCGCTCTTCGCGTTCCTCGCGGTGCGATTCGCGATCTCCACCATTGCTCTGGCCCCGTTCGCATGGAAGCCTTTGCGGGAGCTGCCTCGTGAGGGAATCACGGCGGGCGTCGGCGTGGGGATACTGCTCGCCGGGGCGTACGGGCTTCAGACCGCCGGGCTCGAGCTCACGACGGTAGCGAGCACCGGGTTCATCACTGGGCTGTACGTCGTCTTCACGCCGTTCCTCGCGCTCGCGCTCTTCGGGACGCCGGTCCCGCGCGCCTTGTGGCTGGGCGTCGGTTGCGCCGTCGCAGGTCTCCTGCTTCTCAACGGGGCGCCGGGCGGATCCGCGGCGGGCAACGCTCTCGTGCTGGCGAGCGCGCTCGCGGCGGCGCTGCAGATCGCTGCGATGGAGCGGTACGCGCCCCGCCACGACCCGCGGGCGCTGACGTTCCTGCAGATGGCGACGTCCTTCGTCGGCTTCGCGGCGATCGCGGTCGCGCTCGGCCAGGTCGAGATGCCGCGCGGCTGGACGGTCTGGGGCGCACTGCTCGTCACGGGGGTCTTCGCGGGCGCGCTCGGCTACCTCGTCGCCACCTGGGTGCAGGCCCGCACCACGGCCGCGCGGGCGGCTCTCGTCTTCACGCTCGAGGCGCCCTTCGCGGCGCTCTTCGGCGTGCTCCTCGCCGGCGAGGTGCTCGGGTGGCCGGTCTGGCTCGGGTGCGTCGTGATGATGGCCGGCATCCTGCTCGCGGAGCCGGCCGCCGCCGCCGCTCTTCGACGCTTCCTCCCGCGGGGTCGGTGAGCGTGGACGCGGTCCTGCTCGCCGCGGCGTCCGCCTTCCTCTTCGGGGCGATGACCGTCGCGATCCGCATCGCGCTCGGCCGTGGGGCCGGGGCCGAAGGCGGGGCGCTGTTCACGGTGCTGACGGCCTTGGCGGTCACGCTTCCGTTCACGCTCGCCGAGGGCTCGGGCGTGACGGAGCTCTGGCCGTTCCTGCTCGCCGGGGCGCTGGGTCCGGGGCTCTCGCAGCTCCTGTTCACGCTTGCCGTGCGCGAGGCCGGGCCGTCGCGGACGTCGGTCGTCGTCGGGACGGCTCCGCTCTACTCCGTGGCGATCGCGCTCGTGCTCCTCGGCGAGCCGCTGGAAGCCGGTTTGGCAGCCGGCGCGCTGCTGATCGTCGCAGGCGGCGTGCTGCTGGTCGGCGAGCGGGACCGGCCGGAGCACGTCCGCATCCTCGGGCTCGGCTTCGCGCTCGCGGCGACCATCGTCTTCGCCGTGCGCGACAACTTCGTGCGGTGGCTCGCCATCGACACGGAGGTCGCGCCGGGACCTGCCACCGCGGCGACGCTCGCCGCGGGTGCGGCCGTGATCGCGCTGTACGTGATCGTGAGCCGAGCGCCGCTTCGCTCGGAGGATGCGCGCGCGTTCATCCCGGCCGGGGCGCTCTTCGGCCTCTCCTACGTCTGCCTGTTCGAGGCCTACTACCGGGGGCCCGTGACGGTGGTGTCGCCGCTCGTCGCGACGGAATCGCTCTGGGGCGTCGTGCTCTCCGCCGTCGTTCTGGAGCGGTCGGAGCGGGTCGGGGTGCGCCTGCTGGCGGGGGCGCTCCTCGTCGTCTCGGGCGGGATCCTGATCGGCGCTTTCCGCTAGGACAGGCGGAGCTCGAGCGCCTCGAGCCGCTGCTCGATCCGGTCGAGCGTCTCGTCCGTGCGCTGCCTCGGGTCACGCGTGTCTCCTTTCTGTGTAATCTGCTACGGTAAGACTCATATTTTCAATCGTCGGAAACTCAAGTAACGAAAGGAGCGACACCCACCCATGGCCAAGACCGTCGGAATCGACCTCGGAACGACCAACTCCTGCATGGCGGTGCTCGAGGGATCCGAGCCGACCGTCATCCCGAACGCCGAGGGCGGACGCACGACGCCGTCCGTCGTCGCCTTCGGGCGTGACGGCCAGCGGCTCGTCGGCGCCCCCGCGAAGCGCCAGCAAGTGACGAACCCGACCAACACGATCTTCTCGATCAAGCGGTTCACGGGCCGCAAGTTCGACGAGGTCTCCGAGGAGATGAAGATCGTCCCGTACGAGGTCGTCGAGGGCCCGAACGGGGACGTCCGCGTGAAGACGGAGGGGAAGGAGTACGCCCCGCCGGAGATCGCGGCGATGATCCTCCAGAAGCTCAAGCAGGATGCCGAGGCGTATCTCGGCGAGACGGTCACCGATGCGGTCGTGACCGTTCCCGCGTACTTCAACAACGCCCAGCGCGAGGCGACGAAGGACGCCGGCAAGATCGCCGGCCTGAACGTCCTGCGGATCATCAACGAGCCGACCGCGGCCGCGCTCGCGTACGGGCTCGACAAGGAGGGCGCCGAGCAGACGATCCTCGTCTTCGATCTCGGCGGCGGCACGTTCGACGTGTCCGTGCTCGAGCTCGGCGAGGGCGTCTTCGAGGTGAAGGCGACGAACGGCGACAACCACCTGGGCGGCGACAATTTCGACAAGGCGGTCGTCGACTGGATGATCGCCGAGTTCAAGCGCGACCAGGGGATCGACCTCGGCCAGGACCCGATGGCGCTCCAGCGGCTCTACGAGGCCGGTGAGAAGGCGAAGATCGAGCTGTCGTCGACGATGACGACGCAGATCAACCTGCCCTTCATCACCGCGACCCCCGAGGGCCCGAAGCACCTCGACCTCCAGCTCACGCGCGCGAAGCTGAACGAGCTCGCGCACGACCTGCTCGAGCGGACGGTCGAGCCGACGAAGCAGGCGCTCGCCGACGCCGGGCTCTCGGCGTCCGACATCGAGCACGTCGTGCTCGTGGGCGGCATGACCCGCATGCCGGCGGTGCAGGAGAAGGTCAAGGAGCTGATCGGCAAGGACCCGCACAAGGGCGTCAACCCGGACGAGGTCGTCGCCGTGGGCGCCGCGATCCAGGCCGGCGTGCTGAAGGGCGAGGTGAAGGACGTCCTCCTGCTCGACGTCACTCCGCTCTCGCTCGGGATCGAGACCAAGGGCGGCGTCTTCACGAAGCTGATCGACCGGAACACGACCATCCCGACGCGCAAGTCGGAGGTGTTCACGACGGCCGAGGACAACCAGCCGTCCGTCGAGATCCACGTCGGCCAGGGCGAGTCCGAGATGATCTCGTTCAACAAGACGCTCGGGAAGTTCCAGCTCGTCGGGATCCCGCCCGCGCCGCGCGGCATGCCGCAGGTCGAGGTCTCCTTCGACATCGACGCCAACGGGATCATCAACGTGTCCGCGAAGGACCTCGGTACGGGCAACGAGCAGCAGATCCGCATCGAAGGCGGCTCGGGGCTGACCGAAGAGGACGTCGAGCGCATGATCAAGGACGCCGAGTCGCACGCGGGCGAGGCGCACCAGCTCCGCGAGCTGGCCGACGCCCGGAACGCCGGCGAGCAGCTCGCCTACCAGACCGAGCGCACGCTCTCGGAGCACCGCGACAAGGTCGACGAGGCGGACGCCTCGACGATCGAGGGGCGGATCATGGAGCTCCGCCAGGCGGTCGAGGGCTCGGACGTCGCCGACATCCGCGGGAAGTCGCAGGCGCTCGAGGACGCGTCGCGGTCGCTCGCCGACGCGATCTACGCGCAGGCGTCGGCTGCTCAGGCGGCCGCGCAGTCGCAGCCGTCCGGGAACGGTGCGGGTGAGGACGAGGTCGTCGAGGATGCGGACTTCGAGGTCATCGACGAGGAGGAGGCGCAGCGCTCGTGACGGCGCGGCGTAGGAAGGAGGCGCTCTCCGGGCACCCGGGCCACGTGCAGCCCGAGGCGGCTCCGGAGGACGTCGACGGGGGGCCTGGTGACAAGGCGTCACACGGCCCCTCGGCGACGCTCGAGGAGAAGCTCGCCGCGGCGGAGGCCCAGCGAGAGGAGTACCTCGAGCTCGCCCAGCGCGTACAAGCCGACTTCGAGAACTACCGCAAGCG
>JBOHBD010000312.1:0-3992 GCA_050698195.1 Gaiellaceae bacterium | reverse complement strand
CTCCACGCTGTAGCGCTTCGCGCGCATGAATCACCTCCATAGGAAGCCTCACACCCACGCAACACCACACACCGGCTGGACCAGATAACGGGGGGCCGGACAGCGACATCCACCATCCTTCCTTCGTCCGGCGGGTAGCAGACCACGTGGCCGCTGCCCGTACGACGCGCCCACCATCCCGCTTCCCATGCCCTAGTGATCATCGCGTCCAGCTCCCTGTTTTTTACCTTTGGCCGTTTGGCTTGCGGGTTACGCAATCGTTCCGGATGCATCACGCCTCCCTCAGCATCCGCCGTCCGGGACCGCTGGCACGATGCAGTTGTCAACCCATCAGCCAGTCGCCCGACGACGATCTAACAAAGCCCTTCGGTTACAGCCGTCGGGCTTTGTGCTTTCTGTGTCCACCCGTACGTTCGCGTATGGGCGGACGGCAGTCAGAGCTGGACGCGACTCTCTCCCTCAAAGGGATAGTTCCCCTTGTAACTTGGGCTGTTCCGCACCGTTGAGCCAGCTGCCGGCGGGCTCGTTACACCTTGCAACTTGGGCTCGGTGGGTCTCCCGGTGGGATGACTGGCGCTAGGCTCACGCTCGATGGCGGGTAAGCGCTACCTCATGGCTCCTGGGCCGACGCCGGTTCCGCCCGAGGTGCTCGCGGCGGGCGCGCAGGCGGTCATCCACCATCGCGGCCCCGACTTCCGAGCGCTGATGCGACGCTGCCTCGACCGGCTGCAAGACGTCTGCCGGACGGCGAACGACGTCCTCCTCTTCACCGCCTCGGGGAGCGGCGCCTTCGAGTCCGCGGTGGTCAACCTGCTCTCGCCGGGGGAGCGCGTGCTCGCAGTGTCGGCGGGGGCGTTCGGCGAGCGGTGGGCGGCTCTCGGCGCCGCCTACGGCGCCGACGTCCAGGATCTCCGCTACGCGTGGGGCGAGACCCCACGGGCCGCCGACGTACGCACGCGCGTGGAGGAGACTGGGGCTGAGGTCGTCTTCCTCGTCCACTCCGAGACGTCGACGGGCGTCGTCGCAGACGTGCAGGCGCTCGCCCAGGCTGCCAGCGAGGCAGGCGCGCTCACGGTGGTCGACGCCGTGTCCAGCCTCGCCGCCGTCCCGCTCGAGACCGACGCGTGGGGGCTCGACGTCGTCGTGGCCGGATCGCAGAAGGCGCTGATGACGCCGCCCGGGCTCTCGCTGAACACCGTATCGCCGCGGGCCTGGGAGCGGTGCGGACGGACGACGACGCCGCGGTTCTACTTCGACTGGACGAAGCTGCACGCCTCGCTCGAGACCGGAACGACGCCGTTCACGCCGGCGGTCTCGATCGTCGTCGCCCTCGACGCCGCGCTCGCGATGCTGCTCGACGAGGGGCTCGAAGCGGTGTTCGCCCGCCACGCCGCCCTCGGGCGTGCCTGCCGCGAGGGGGCGAAGGCGATGGGACTCGAGCTCTTCTCGCCGGACGAGGAGCGCTCGGCCGTGGTCACCGCGATCCTGACGCCGGACGGAGTCGACGCCCGGGAGCTCGTCCTCGCGCTTCGCGACCGGTTCGGGATCACCGTCGCGGGCGGGCACGGGGACCTCGCACCGCGGATGTTCCGGATCGGCCACATCGGCTACTACGACGTGCTCGACATCACGACCGCCCTCACCGCCGTCGAGTCGCTTCTCGTCGAGAGCGGGGCGGACATCGAGCGCGGCGCCGCGGTCGGCCGCGCGCTCGAGGCGTACGGCGCCGCGGTCCGTGCCTAGGGTCCTCGTCAGGGAGCCGATCGCCGAATCCGGGCTCGAGCTCCTCCGGCGCCGCTTCGACGTCGTCGAGGACTTCGAGTCGGAGCTCGAGTCGATCATCGGCGACTTCGACGCGATCGTCGTCCGCTCGGCCACCCAGCTCGATGCCGGGCTGATCGAGCGGGCCGGTCGCCTCAGGGTGATCGGCCGGGCGGGGGTCGGGGTCGACAACGTCGACGTGGACGCGGCCACGAGGCGGGGGATCGTCGTCGCGAATGCGCCCGAGGCGACGGTCGTCTCGGCGGCGGAGCATACGATCGCGCTCCTTCTCGCCGTCGCACGCAACGTCCCACAGGCGCATGCGGCGTTGGCGGCAGGCAGGTGGGAGCGTGGCCGCTTCGCCGGGATCGAGCTCGCCGGGAAGACGCTCGGCGTCCTCGGCCTCGGACGCATCGGCTGGCAGGTCGCACGTCGCGCACTCGCGCTCGGCATGCGGGTCGTCGCGTACGACCCGTTCGTCGCTCTCGACCGCTTCCGTGAGCTCGGTGTCGAGCCGGCGGCGACGCTCGAGGACGTCTACGGGGAGGCGGACGTCATCACGCTGCACCTTCCGCTGAACGACGAGACCCGCGGTCTCGTCGGAGCGGATGCGTTCGCCCGGATGCGCGACGGCGTTCGAATCGTGAACGCGGCGCGGGGAGGCCTGCTCGACGAGGATGCGCTGGCGGCGGCGATCCGCTCCGGCAAGGTGGCGGGCGCGGCCCTCGACGTGTTCGAGTCGGAGCCGTACGTCGGGCCCCTGCTCGCGCTCGAGCAGGTCGTCGTCACACCGCATCTCGCGGGATCGACGACCGAGGCTCAGGATCGGGCCGGCCTGATCATCGCGGAGCAGGTTGCTGCGGCGCTCGACGGCGAGCTCGTGCAGACGGCGGTGAACATCCCGGTCGTCGACCAGTCCGATCTCGAGGTGCTGGGCTCGTTCATCCCGCTCGCCGCGAAGCTCGGACGACTCGCCGTCGCGCTCGTGGCGAGCCGCCCCTCCCGCATCGTCGTCGCGGCTCACGGGCCGCTCTCCGGCTACGACACGCGGCTCCTGACCGTCGCGGCGCTGAACGGCATCTTCCAGGACCGGGTCGACCAGACCGTCAACTACGTGAACGCACCGGTGCTCGCCGCGGAGCGCGGAATCGCCGTGTCCGAGCAGCGGTCAGCGGTGTCTCAGCACTACACGAACCTCGTCCGCGTGGTCGTTGCGGGAGACGAGGAGGAGGTCGAGGTGTCGGGGACGACGGTCGGGCCGGAGCCGCGGCTGTTCCTGGCGGGCGCGCTCGGCTTCGCGATCGACATCGAGCTGGCGCCGCGCATGGCGTTCCTCGTCTACGACGACGTGCCCGGCGTCATCGGGCGGGTCGGGACGAAGTTCGGCGAGGCGGGCGAGAACATCGCGAACATGGCGGTCTCGCGGACGAAGGAGGGCGGAAAGGCGCTCATGGCCTTCTCGATCGACTCGCCCGCGCCGCCCGAGCTGGTCGAGCGCGTTGCGGACTCGGGCTTCGACGATGCCCGGTTCATCACCCTCGCGTGATCGACGATCTCTCCACAGGTGTCGCCCCGGCGAGGTAAGGCGTCTCCACGATCTCCCGTTCAAGACGTGTCGAGAGGACGTCGTCGCCGCGCGCTGCGCGCAAGGCGGTGTCTGACACCGGGCTTCGTCCGACGACGCCGACCCGGTAGATTGCCGGCGTGGTAGCGGCCTGGCCGGAGCCCGTTCAGCGGGTTTCCCACTTCCTCCGGGACGCCGGGGCCGACGCTCGGATCGAGGAGTTCCCCGCCGGGACGCCTACCGCCGCAGACGCCGCGGCGGCGGTCGGGTGCCGGCTCGACCAGATCGTGAAGTCCCTCGTCCTCGTCTGCGACGGGCAGCCCGTGGTTGCGCTCGTCCCGGGAGACCGGCGCGGCGATACCGCGAAGGTCGCCCGAGCCGCCGGTGCGGAGACCGCCCGGGTCGCCGACGCGGAGGAGGTGGAACAGGCCACGGGGTTCCCGCCTGGGGCGGTTGCTCCCTTCCCGCTGCCCGGCGTGGACACGATCCTCATGGAGCGCACGCTCCTCCGGCACCCCGTCGTCTGGGCCGGTGCCGGCACCCCGAGCCACATGGTCGTCCTCGCGCCGATCGAGCTCGCCCGCCTCGCCCGCGCACGGCCGTTGGACGTCGTCAAAGATTACGATTAGCTGGAAAAAAGGAGCGCTGACTCGATGCAAGAGACCGA
>JBOHBD010000311.1:0-3376 GCA_050698195.1 Gaiellaceae bacterium | reverse complement strand
CTTCTGGGTAAGCGAAGAGCGCTGCTCTTACAGGGAAACTACCGTCGGTGTGAGGCGGTCGATCGTCCGTCGTGGGCCCAAGTTGACAACACAGCTTCCGTGTTTTGCGATGCAATTTGCGAGCCGCATCCAGAGCGCCGGTGGGACTCGCTCCGATACGCGACATGGTTCTTGCCTAACCGAAAGATCCCCTCGTTGAAGCGCACACTGGACGGAGGCAGTCTCTTGTGCCGTCGCAGCATGTTCCGTTGAGCATGACGGGACTGTTTCCGTTTCTTTACTGGTACGCCGTTACACTGCTGCTTGGTTGCGTTCTGGCGTTTGTGCTGCCGCTGCGTCCTCGATGGCTGATCTTGCCGATCGTTGCTCTAGCCGCCTTGCCCTCCATCGCCTTTCTGAGAGAAGGCGTGGTCGAAAGCCTGTTCTTGGGAGTGTCCCTCTTTAGCTACGTGCTGAGCTGGACGGTCGGCGTGTTCATCGGGAAGGAGCTCCGAAAACGTATGCTGCGCAGGCAAACGTAATTCAGAGGGACCGAAGTAAGGTCTTCCGTGTTCCACCGGGACGCTTATGGCAGTGCAAGGAAGTCGGTTGTACGTGGTGGTCCCCAAGCTGAAGAGCTAGCCACGCGAATTGGTCCAGGGGAGGGAGTCATCGATTCAGTTTGGCCGACCCGCGAGCGCGTGGACTGCAGAACGGCTCACTACGCCGTGCTAATGGGAGCTGGACTGTTGGCCTTGTCCCGGAAACTGCTCTGAGTGAAGCCGCGCGAGAAGATCCGAGGGCCCGCTCCACACGCGGGTGTGTTGCCCAGTCCCTCGTCGTCGACAGCGTCCGGGACACCGTGGCTTCGCTCCGCTCAGTTTCGCTGAGATCCGGTGAGATCCGCGCACGAGGAGACGGACTCTGTCGGTCGCTGCGTAACCGGGGTCAGGTCTTGATCTGTGCGCGATGGCTGGTGAGGCGCCGGCTGATCGTGGATGCATGCAGCCCGAGATGGCGCGCAATCGCGTGCAACAGGGGATGCTTCTATGTCTGTCAAACCCGTCGTCGGGGTCGACTCCAGTAGACGGAAGAGCTGGCGGGCGAGGTAGCGCTTGAGGCAGCGAACGGCGTCCCGCTCCGACTTCCCCTCGCTCACCCGCCGCGCGATGCAGGCCGTCGTGGCGGCGTCGCCGCGGCGGCGGGTGAGCACGATCGTGCGCAGCGCCCGGTTCAGGCGACGATCGCCTCCGCGGTCGAGCCGATGGCGGACGACCTTCCCCGAGCTCGCCTATAACCGGGGTCAGGTCTTGATCTGTGCGCGGCGCCGGCCCAGACGGCGGCTGACGGTCGAGGCATGGACTCCCGGTGTCGCGCGATCGCGGGCATCGTGCAGCCGAGGTCGTAGGCGGTTGCCATCGCCTCCACGCGCGCATCCTCGAGCACGCGCTCGAGCGCTGGCCGGGGCGGACGAAGGTGTGCGGACGGGATCTCGGGTTCGCGCGGGATGCCGTCCCGGTGCGAGCGCGCGAACTCCTCGCTCCCGGCGTGACCGGACCCCGGTCGTCGGTCCACTCGCTATGAGAGTCGGGTTGGTGATCATCTTCTCGTACTCCTCCGGCGACAGGTAGCCGAGTGCGCTGTGCCTGCGCCGGGTTGTAGAAGGTCTCGATGTAGTCGAAGACGGCGAGGCGAGCCTGGTCGCGCGTCTTCCAGCGGTGGCGCTTGACGGGCTCCTCCTTGATCGTCGAGACGACGCTCTCGCACATGGCGTTGTCGAAGGGATCGCCCTTCGAGCCCATGCTCGCCATGAGGCCTGATTCGCGCAGGGTCGTGCCGAAGATGAGAGACGCGTACTGGGAGCCTCGGTCGGAGTGATGGATGGCGCCGTTTGCGGGTCGCCGGCGGGTGACCGCCATCCCGAGCGCGTCGACGACGAGCTCGGCCTCGAGGTCGTCGCGCATCGACCAGCCGGAGATCCTGCGCGTGCACACGTCCATGACCACGGAGAGGAAGAGCCAGCCCTCCCAGGTCGGCAGGTAGGTGATGTCGGCGAGCCACAGCTCGTCCGGGCGCGCGGCGTAGAAGTTGCGGCGCACGAGATCAGGAGCAGGAGGCGCCGCAGGACCGCTCGTCGCGACCGGCCGACGTCGTCTGCCCCGCCGTGACACGCCCTGCAGGCCGAGCGAGCGCATCAGCCGCGCGACCCGCTTCCTGGAGACACGGACGCCTCGAGCACGCAGCTCGGCGTGCAGTCGAGGCGCACCGTACGTCTCGCGCGACTCGGAGAAGGCCTCCCGCACGATCAGGGAGAGCTCGCGGTCTCGAAGCTCCTGCCTGGAGGGTCCGCGCGCTCGCCAGGCGTAGTAGCCCGAGCGCGTGACCTCGAGCACGCTGCAGAGCCGGGAGACGCGGTGCTCTGCCTTCTCCGCCTCGATCAGCCGGAAGCTCATGGCCGGCGATCGGTCCCCCGCGCGAAGAAAGTCGCAGCCTTCTTCAGGATCTCGCGCTCCTCCTCGAGCACGCGCACGCGCTTTCGCAGCTCGCGCAGCTCGGCGCGCTCGTCCGAGTTCAGGCCATCACGCGTGCCGGCATCGATGTCCGAGCGCTTGAGCCAGGCCCGCAGCGACTCGTAGGAGACGCCGAGCTCACGGGCGACGACCTTCAGCGGCTTGCCGCTCGAGCGATAGAAGCGGACTGCCTCGACGCGAAACTCCGGGGGATAGGGTGGTCTTGTGCGTGGCACCTCGACTCCTTTCCGGGGCTTCCGGCCCCAAGCGCCGAAGTGTCAACGAAAGCGGGTCAACCCCACTTCGATGAGATCCGCTTTCCTGGACACCTGAGCGCTTGGTCGGCAATGCCTGATCACGCGAAGCAGATCGATCGGTGCCCGCTGGACTAGATCCCGGACCTGCCGGATGTCATCTCGACGGGCGAGGTCTTGTCGTCACCGATCTAACCGCGCTTCCGTGCGACCACGAGCAGGTACTCGTAGTGGTACTCGGCCGGCCCTTCGTGCGCGCCCCGGTTCGAGCGGGTTGCGAACTCGAGGAAGTCCCGATCGAAGGCAGCCAGGCGTTCGGGATGCTCGGCGAGCATCCCGCGGAGGGCGACCATCGGCCCGAACGTCGTCCTGAACAGCTCGCAGTAGTCCTCGGGCGTCGCGGCGCTCTCGACGTACTCTGCGCGTGTCGTCTCGAGCACCACCCGGTCGCCGAAGAGCTCCTGCACGTGCGGCTCGCTGCCCCAGAGGACGGGCGGCTGCGACCCTGGCGGCGGCGGCGCATGGCGTGCGATGACGCCGAAGAAGTCACCGCCGAGTCCTTCTGGTGTGAAGTTGATCATCCCGACCACGCCGCCCGGCCGGCAAACGCGCACGAGCTCGTCGGCCACAGCC
>JBOHBD010000310.1:0-5675 GCA_050698195.1 Gaiellaceae bacterium | reverse complement strand
CCTACGCGCACCGGGCCCGGCGGTTGCTGGACCTCGTCGGCCTGCAGGTGGGGGCTACCGCGTGACGGGTGCACGGACGGTCGCCGTCGTCCCGGCGCGCAACGAGGCCGGAGCGATCGGGCGGGTGGTCGACGAGATCCATGCGTTCGACCGGTCCATCGTCGTCGTCGTGGTCGACGACGCGTCGATCGACGGCACCGCATCGGTCGCGGAGGCGCACGGCGCGACGGTGCTCCGGCTCCCCTTCAACGTCGGTATCGGCGGCGCGGTCCAGACGGGCTTCCGCTACGCGCTCGAGGAGGGGTTCGAGACGGCCGTCAGGTTGGACGGGGACGGGCAGCACGACGCATCCGAGCTCGGAAAGCTCATCGAGCCGCTGCGGCTCGGCGCGGCCGATCTCGTGATCGGATCCCGCTTCGTCGATCCAGGGGGCTCGTACCGTCCGCCGTTCGCGCGCCGGCTGGGAATCCGCGTCTTCGCGCGGCTCGTCTCCGTCCTCGGCGGCCAGCGCGTCACCGATACGACGTCTGGCTTCCTCGCCCTCGATCGCGTCGGCATCGGTCTCTTCGCCTCGGAGTACCCGCACGACTACCCGGAGGTGGAGGCGACGCTCGTCGCCCTCCGGAGCGGCCTGCGGCTCGCCCAGGTGCAGGTCGAGATGCGCGAGCGCGAGACCGGCTCCTCCTCGATCACCTTCGTCCGCTCGCTCTACTACACGATCAAGGTCAGCCTCGCGCTGCTCGTCGTCAGCCTGCGCCGCTATCCCCGGCTGGAAGGGGCCGGCCGGTGACGCCGGTCCGCGTCTCGATCATCGGCGTCGTCGCGTCGCTCCTCCTCGTCCTCGTCGTGCTCGAGCTCATCCGCGGGAAGCGCCTCAAGGAGCGGTACGCGCTGCTCTGGCTCGCGACGGGAGTCGTCCTGCTCGTGCTGTCCGCCTGGCGCGAGGCGCTCAACACGATCGCTGGCTGGCTCGGCGTCACGGGTTACCCACCGGCCGTGCTGTTCGCGGTCGCCACGCTCTTCATCCTGCTCGTCCTCCTTCACTACTCGACCGTGCTCTCGAGGCTGACCGACGAGAACGTCGAGCTGGCTCAGCGGATCGCCTTGCTGGAAGAACGGGTCGCGCGCTCTACGGAGACGCGCGTACCGGCGGACTGAAGACGAACACGTCCCCCTGCGTCTCGTCGTCGAGCCAGTTCGTCCCGACCCCGATGCGGTAGGTCGCCCCGGCGGGTGGGGACGGATCGACGAACTCGGTCTCACGCGTCGTCTGGATCAGGTCGGAGCGGAGGAAGCAGTAGGAGGCGGCGCCGCCCCTGTCGTCGCATTCGACGTCCGGGCCCGCCGCGCGGTAGACGCGGTAGAAGACGTCCGCGAGCCAGGACCCCGTCCAGGTGAGGCTGTGGCCGCCGTCCGTGCGCTCCACGCGCAGCTCTATCCCGCCGTCGATCGGCGTGTGGATGAAGTTCTCGACGTCGTCCTGGAACACCGCCTTGGCTCCGTCCTGGATCGGAGAGGAGGCGGCGATGGCCGTCGCCGGGACGACGACCGTCAGCACCGCCGTGGCCACGATCCACCTGCGCGCGACAGGCGCGAGCTGTGGCGGACGGAGCCGGTCTCCGAGCCGGCGCGCGAGCGTCGGCACGAGCAGGGGGATCGACGCGAGGAGGAGCAGGTACGCGGGCCACGCGGGCATGAGCAGTCGCCAGAAGGTGTTCGCCTGGATGTCCGCGCGCGTCGAGAACCCCTTCACGAGGATGAACGCGGCCAGCCACCCGGCGAGAAGCGCCGCGATCGGAGCGCGCCGTACGCGCAGGACGGCGATCAGCCCCGCCAGGGGTGCCCACTGGACGAGGCGGGCGCTCCAGAAGAACTCGCGGAGCTGGTTCATCTGATTGCGCCAGTGGTCGACGTCGAGCTCGAGGTAGCCGTCGAGCGAGGAGAGATCGAGCGCGGCGATACCGGCGCTCGCAGCGAGCTCGGCTTCCTGGAACGAGAAGGCGGGAATGTGACCGAGGCCGCGCTCCTTCCAGAGCGCGAGGACGAGCAGGCTCGGGACGATCGCGGTGGCGCAGACGAGGCCCTCGCGCCACCGGCGGGCGACGACGTACGCGAGCGCGGCGCCGACGCCCACGAGCAGGTTCGGGGGCTTCATCGCGCCCGCGGCACCGAGCAGGAGCCCCGCCATGGCCGCGTCGGCGAGCCGGCTCTCGTCGAGCGAGCGGACGACGAACCACGCGGCACCGAGCACGAGCACCATCGACGGGTAGTCGGACAGCGACGTGAGCCCGAGCGCCTGCGGCAGGAAGTGCTCGGTCCACCGCTCCTGGTAGCGGTCGACGAAGAGCGGGATCGCGGCGAACGGAGCGATCACCCACAGGAAGGACGCCCAGTATCCGAGCAACCTTCCGCCGATCCGTGCCGCGATTCCGTAGACGCAGAGCACCGCTAGCGGCGCCAGCACGAAGACGTTCAGCACGAGAACGGGCGGCAGCGCCTGAACGAACGCCGGCCCGGTCACCCACATGAACGGCATCACGGCGACCGACCAGAGGTAGCCGAGCTCGGTCGGGGGCAGCTCGAGCTGCCCGAGCAGCCAGCCCTGAGTCGTGATCCAGATCTGGTCGCCGTTGTGGAACCAGACCCAGCCGTTGTGTGGCACGGAGAAGGCGAGCACGACGGTTGCCGCAACCTGTGTCGCGATCAGCGTCCCGACGACGGTGCGCGGTCGCTCCAGGAGGACGTCGAAGGTACGGCCCGCGCCGCGGGCGGCGGCGACTGTCGTACTAGTGACCGACACCGACTCGGGCGGTGCGGTACCACGCGACCGTGCGCTCGATGCCCTCACGCAGCGGTGTCCTCGCCTCGAACCCGAAGAGCTCGTGCGCGCGGCCGGCGTCGACGCTGCGCCTCGGCTGGCCGTTCGGCTTCGACGTGTCCCACACGATCTCGCCCTCGTAGCCGGCGACGTCTGCGATGAGCTCCGCGAGCTCGCGGATGGACATCTCCTTCGCCGCGCCGAGATTCACCGCGTCCGGGCCGTCGTAGCGCTCGGCGGCGAGAACGAAGCCCTCGACGCAGTCGTCGACGTACATGAACTCGCGGGTGGGCGACCCGTCGCCCCAGAGGACGACCTCGCCCTCGGCCTCGACCATCTTCCGGATGAGCGCCGGGATCACGTGAGACGTCTCCAGGTCGAAGTTGTCACGGGGCCCGTAGAGGTTCGTCGGGAGGAGGAAGATGCTGTTCAGCCCGTACTGCTCCCGGTACGCCTGTGCGCCGATCAGCACGGCCTTCTTGGCGACGCCGTACGGCGCATTCGTCTCCTCGGGGTAGCCGTTCCAGAGATCGTCCTCGCGGAAGGGAACCGGGGCGAACTTCGGGTACGAGCAGACGGTCCCGGAGATGACGACCTTCGGCGTCCCGTGCAGCCGCGCCTGCTCGAGGACGTGCGAGCCCATCGAGAGGTTCGCGTACCAGTAGCGGCCGGGGTTCGCCCGGTTCGCTCCGATCCCCCCGACCTCGGCTGCGAGATGGAAGACGAGCTCGGGAACGGCGTCGTCGAACAGCCGAGCCGCATCCTCCATCGAGGTAAGGTCGTACTCCGCCCTGCGAGCGCTGAAGACGTCGTGACGGTCTCGCTCCAACCGCTCGACGAGGTGGGAGCCGAGGAAGCCGCCGCCGCCGGTTACGAGAACGCGCACGCGGGCAGCGTACCGGGCGGTCCGGTCTCACAGGCCTCTACGATCGCCGCGATCATGGCGCGCACGAGCGGCAGGAAGCTCGCTTCGATCGCTTCGCGCCCGTCGATGCTCGTCGGGCTGGCAGCGATCGTCGGCGTCATCGGCTTCCACCTCTGGATCACGCCCTCGAATCCTCCCGGATACCACCGCGACGAGGCCGCGCTCTCGCTCAACGCGTACACGCTCTCGACGAGCCTGCGAGACGAGGACGGAGCGCTGCTCCCGCTCTTCTTCCGCTCGTTCGAGGACTACAAGAGTCCCGTCTTCCCATACCTGCTCGCGGGCATCTTCAGGATCACGGGTCCCGACGCACAGGTCGCGCGTGCCCTCGCGGCCGTCCTCGTGCTTGCCGCCGTGCTGCTCCTCGGTGTGCTTGCGAAGCGGCTCACCGGGAGCAGCCTCGTTGCGATCTTCGTCGTGGTCGGCGCCGGGCTGACGCCTTGGCTCTTCGAGCTCGGGAGGGTCGCCTTCGAGGTCTCGACCCAACCGCTCCTCCTCGTGCTGCTGCTCCTCTCGCTCGAGCGCACGGCCCGTCTCGAGCGGTACCGCGCGGGAGAGGGTGTCGTCGCAGGCGTGCTCGTCGGGCTCCTGACGTACTCGTATACAGGGAGCCGACTGCTCGGCCCGCTTCTCGCCGGAGCTCTCGTCGTCTTCGCGGGGCCCAAGCGCTGGCGGTTCCTGTTGACGGCGTGGGCGGTGTTCCTCGCGGCTCTCGTCCCGATGGGCGTCCACGCGATCCGGCATCCCGGTGCTCTCACGGCGCGGTACGAGGCGACGACCATCGCGCGGGACGGGCTGTCCGGGGCGAGGCTCGTCGCGCAGGCGATTCGCCAACTGGTTCCGTGACGTCGATCCGAGGCACTGGGCCACTGCGGGCGACCCGGCTCCGTACGTGCACAACTCGGGGTACGGAGCGTTTTTCGCGGGCGTGGCCGCACTCGCGGTCGCGGGCGCGGTGCTCGTCCTCCTCCGGAGACGGGCGGACCTCTGGTGGCGCTTCGTCCTGCTCTCGACGCTCCTGGTACCGATTCCGGCCGCGCTGACCGTCGACCGGTACAACGCGATCCGGCTCGCGACCCTGCCGGTCGTCCTTCTCGTTCTCGCGATTCCCGCCCTCGACGCGCTCGTCGCGGGCGCGAGGAGGTCGTGGCCGGCCCGGGTGGCGCTCTCGGTGCTCGTGCTCTCCGTCGGCGTCCAGTTCGTCCAGTTCCTCGACGTATACAGGACGCGCGGCCCGGCGCGGGTCGTCCTCTTCGACGCCGGCGTCCCGGCGCTGCTCGCCGGGCCCCTGACCGAGGGAAAGACCGTCTACGTCGACTTCGACGACCGCGGGGCCCAGGCCCAGGTGCGCTGGCGTGTTGCGGAGTCCGGCCTCCCGCAGAGTCGGGTCGTCGTCCTTCCCGACGGAGGCATTCCTCCACCCGGCTCGGTCGTCTTCGCGCTCTTCCAGGAGTGCGACTACGTCTGCGAGAAGTACGCGTTCTGGGAGGACTACTGGCTCGCCCGCGCGATCGGCCCCAGGTGACACGGCTCGTCGGAGTCGCAGCGGTCGTCGGCGTCGCTGCATTTCAGCTCTGGATCTCGCCGAACAACCCGCCGGCCTTCTTCCGGGACGAGGCAGCGATCGCGTACAACGCGCACACGATCGCGAGCGAGGGCCGCGACGAGTACGGCGGTCGCTTTCCCCTCTACTTCTCGTCGTTCCTCGACTACAAGAGCCCGATCTTCGTCTACGGCCTCGCCGGCGTCTTCCTCCTCACGGGGGCCGACCGCGAAGTCGCACGCGGCTTCGCAGCCGTCTGCATGCTCGCGGCGATCCTGCTGCTCGGTTGGCTCGGATACCGGCGAACCGGGAGCCCGATCGTCGGCGTCGCGATCGTCGCGGTCGCGGGTACCTCACCCTGGCTGTTCGAGCTCGGCAGGGTCGTCTTC
>JBOHBD010000309.1:0-27625 GCA_050698195.1 Gaiellaceae bacterium | reverse complement strand
GAGCTCACCTCAGGTCGCTCGTACACCACGAGCGGGGACGCTACTCGTGAAGCGTGCTCCTAGCGACCACTGCGTGCATTGGATACCCCCTTCGGCGCTATACGTCCGGCTGACCTTACCCGATGCGGCACTGACACATGACGCGACGGCGGGTCGGGTGCTCGGCAGTGCGTCGTGCGCGGGCGGACGGGCATGGTGCCTCACGGCGCACGGCCACGCGTCGATCGCCGGTGGGCCGCGACATCAGCCGATCCTCAACGGCTCAGCCGCCACGAGGAGCCCCGGTTTGCGCACTGCCAAGTTCCGCCCATCGGACAAGGTGCTGCGAGCAGGGTCTACCGTCACCTACGGGAGCTGCGGGCTCGGCCGCGCGAGCATGAAGTGCATCTCCACGTGACGGAATCCGAGCCCACGGTAGACAGACTCGCCCATCTCGCTCGTCTGCAGCCACGCCAAATCGGCCCCGTCGTCGAACGCCGCGCGGGCTGCATGCGCCGTTATCGCGCCGCCGAAGCCACGGCGGCGATGCTCCGGGGGAGTGGCGACGCTGAAGATCGCGACGTCTTTGTCCGTCTGATAACCCATCGCGGTCGTCACCGGCTCGCCGTCGACGCGGCCGACGTGGACCGCGAAACCGGCGAGCTCCAAGACTCCCGGCGCGTACAGCGGCAGCATGAACTCCAGAGGCACGCCCCCTCCCGCGGCTGCGACCTTCGCCGCATCAGCCAGTCCCCCCTCGTCGTCGACGCGGACGATCTCGAGGCGCGGAGCTCGCGCGTGAGCGAGCTCATCGGGCGACACCGCCATTCCTGGCATCGGTACCCGCGTGGTGAGACCGAGCCCCACGGCTTCCTCTTCCACGTCACGGTGCCTCGCCGCGCGCACCTGCACGCCGCAGGGGAGGCCGCGCTCCTCCACCTCGCTGATGGAATCGGCGATCCCTGGGCACGAGTCCGATTCCACGACGACGCCGTTGAAGACGCGGATCGGAACGGACGGGAACAACAGCCGCGCGTGACCGGCGCGGCGCTCGAAGCTCGCTTCGTCGACGGCGGCATAGAACCCCTCGAAGGTCCTCGAGACGGCCGCGTGCAACCGATCGGCTCGCGTCTGTATCGATGGTTCCAGGGCACGGGGGACGCTAGCCGACGCGGAGCGCTTCCGCAGTCAGCGTCAGTTGGTTGCGCGAGGCAAAGTTCCGCCCATCGACATCCGCGTGCTCGTGCTGCAGATCCTCCGGATCTACTCAACAGTCGGGATTCCGCTTCCATGTGCGGGGGGAGGAACGTGTCGGCGCCGTAGCTGTGCAGCACGGCTGACGTGTGCAGGACGACGGGAGCGACGCGCGCACGCATCGGGTTCAGTGTGGGAAAGCCGCAAGACCAGGCGTAGGCGCGGCGCGCCTCGGCGACGCCCGTGCGTCGGCGGCAAACCGATTCCGACGCCACCTCCTAGGACCCAGAGGACGGGCATCGATCCTCGGAGGTAGCGATGTGGAGCAAGTGGATCGCCCTCGCTTCCGTAGCCGCGGCGTGCGTGCTGGTCGTCGGGTGCGGCGGCGGCTCGGACGAGGAGCAGGCGGGGGCCGACGAAGAGCTCAGGGTTCAGCTGGCCGAGCAAGACGTGTCCGCGCAATCGGGCACGGCAACGTTCACTCCTCTCGAGGGAGGTCGGACGAGGATCGTCCTCGAGCTGACGAATCCCAGCGACGTCTCTCAGCCGGCGCACGTACACAGCGGCACCTGCGACGACCTCGGCGATGCCGTCGTCGCGCTGGTGAGTGTCGAAGGCGGCAGGTCGGAGACAGAGACGGACATGTCCGTCGAGAGCCTCCAGCAGGGCGGGCTCGTGATCCATGCGCACAAGTCGGCAGCCGAGAGCGACATCTCGGTCGCCTGCGCGCCTATCGAAGAACAGGCCGAGGGCACGGGCGAAGACTTCGGTTACTGAGCCGGCGCCGCGGCGGCCCGAACGGGATGCAATCCGGGCCGAGATCGCGTAGGGGACGCGACGGCGGCAGCGGCGCTGTCACCTGGTCTTGTGCCGACCACGTTCCGCCCGCTCCGCGATCCACATGACCGCGTCTCAGACGTGGTGCCCGCTCGTCGAGTGGAGTCCCCGCGGACGGTCTACGGGTATGGGTCGCCCGGCGGGGACGGAGGCGACCCGCTGCCCCCGGAACCCGAGCCGCCGGTGAGGCTCGGCGGGACGGCCGCGATCTGGCCGCGGATCTCGCCGGCCGGCGCAATAATCGGTCAGTGGCGATCGACCTGCGAACGCCGCTCTGTCACGAGCTGGGCATCGAGTACCCCGTGCTCTCGGTCGGCTTCGGGTCGGGGGCGCGCGCCGAGCTGGTCGCAGCAGTCTCCAATGCAGGCGGATTCGGAGTCCTCGGTGCAAGTGGCGTGCCGCCGGATGCGATCCGTGCCGAGAGCCGGCGTACGCGGACGCTGACCGACCGCCCGTTCGGGATCAACCTCATCATCGAAGAGGACCCCGCGAACGTCGACGAGGACCGGCGGTTCATCCAGGAGCAGATCCGGGCCGCGATGGGTGAGGGAGCCGCGGCGATTGTCCTCTTCTGGGGTGACCCGAGCCCCTACGTGGAGGAGCCGCACGCGAACGGCGTGAAGGTGCTGATCCAGGTCGGCTCGCTCGAGGAAGCACGCTCGGCCGTCGAGGCCGGAGTCGACGCCGTGATCGCCCAAGGCATCGAGGCAGGCGGCCACGTTCGGGGCAGCATCCCGATCTGGGAGCTCCTCCCCTCCACCGTCGAGGCGATCGCGCCGGTGCCTGTGATCGCCTCGGGCGGTATCGGAGACGGCGCGGGGCTCGCTCGCGCGCTCCTCGCCGGAGCCCAGGGCGTCTCGCTCGGAACGCGTTTCGTCGCGAGCGACGAGGCGAACGTCCATCCCGAGTACAAGCGTCGCATCGTCTCGAGCGTGGGGGCGGACACGGTCTACACAGCCGATCTCTACGACGTCTGGTGGCCCGACGCGCCGCACCGGACGCTTCGCAACAGGACCTTCGACGAGTGGGATGCCGCCGGGCGGCCTCCCTCCGGTGCGCGGCCCGGCGAGGGGACGATCGTGGGCACACGGACACACGTCTCCGGGAAACGCATCGACTGGCCACGCTACGCGGTCGGGATGATCACCCCCGACTTCGACGGCGACATCGACTACCCGCCGATGTGGGCGGGCGAGTCGTGCAGCGTCGTGGACGACGTCAAGCCGGCCTCCGAGATCGTCCGCGATCTCGTGCGCGACGCGAGCGCGGCCATCCGCGGCTGACGCCACGAGCGCCCGGCGTGGAGTACCGGGCGCTCGTCTAGTGGCGTCCCGCGGAGGACTAGGGGTACGGGTCGCCCGGCGGCGGGTAGGGCGGCGTCGGCGGGGGCGGGGGCGGGGGCGGAGGCGATCCGCCGCCGGAGCCGGAGCCGCCCGTGAGGCTCAGCGGGACGGCCGCGATCTGGCCGCGGACCTCGCCGGCCGGGTTCCGGGCGGTGTGGACGTTCACGTACGTACGACCTTGCTCGAGCGCGCGGAGAACGGCACCTCGCACGTTCGCCCTCCCGCGCACGCCGCTCCTACACGGTCCGCACAGCGGGACCACGACGCGACCGGGCTTGCCGCGGGCGCCGAGATGGATGTGGGCGGCGACGGCCCGTCCCGTCAAGCGACTGAACGTCAATCGCCAGGAGACGACAGCGCTCGAACCCGACGTCATCACGGTCGCTGCGAACGCCGCTCGCGCGCGCCCCACCGCTCCTTCCGGCCTCGGCCTCTCCTGCCTCGCGTTGAGCGCCGTTCTGATCCGAGCGAGCACGGCGATCTGACCCCGGATCTCGCCGGCTGCGTTCGCAGCCGTATGCACGTTGACGTAGGCGCGTCCGGCCGCGAGAGCGGCGCGGACCGAGGCGTCGACGGTTTCCCTTCCGCTCGCCCCGCTCCGGCAGGGCCCGCACAACGGCACCACTACCGGCCCCGCTTTGCCGCGAGGGGCAACGTGGATGTGGGCCGCGGTGGCCGAACCGCTCAGCCCGCGGAACGTGAGCCGCCAGGTGACGACCGCGCCGGTCCCCGACGCCCGTGCGGCTGCGGTGAAGGTGCCGCGCGCCGCGCCGAGGTTGCCCGTAGGCCGGGGGACCTCCTGGCCGGAGCTCATCGCGGCGGTGAGCTTGACGCTCGCCGCCTGGGTCCGCGCGCCGGCAGCGCCGGCGACCACGAACGCCAGGACGAGCCCGCAGGCCGCGACGCCGAAAATGGGTCTCCTCATGGAGCCTCCTGAGACATCTCGATTGGAATCTGGCCCTCGGTCTCTCCTACGGGGAGCTGCCGTCGCCGGTTTGCCGAGAACACACCGAGCCCGCCCATGGAAAGCGGCGATACGAACTGCCGGTGGGGCCCGATGACGTCGAGGTATCGCTGTTGCGCTCGCGAGCGTGTCGAGTTGGCGCTAGACGCCCTGCTACGCTCCGCGTGCCCGGCCGCGCTAGGTGGGGAGTCAGCGGTTCCCTGAACCCGAAATCCGCTCCATGCGGGGCCGAAAGCCGTCCGAGGGACGGTTCGTCGGGATTGGGTCTGCGCACGCGGCGTTGACAGATCGGGTCCCGCGCACTGGGAGCGTCCGAACCGCGTCAGGTCCGGAAGGAAGCAGCGCTAAGGACTCCCTCTCAGGTGCCGCGGTCTCGCCCGATCCGAGCCGGCGACGCAGGTACCTCCGGTGATGCCGCTCTCGACGACGGAACGCGCGGCCGGGCTCTTGCCCCTTGCGGGTCGTTACGGGACGCCACGGCGAGCTCCCCGTCGACGATCGCCTCGGAGGTTCGCTCGCCGCGAACGACCGGCCAGACGTACAGGCGGTCGCCCTGCTCGACGCGATACTCCCATCGCCCCAGCTCCCAGGTCGCCGGAACGACGACCCGATTGCGCTTCGTGTCGGTGACGAATATCCGCGACCCGTCTCGGAAGAGCTCGACGCGGTAGCCGTCTGCCTCCGCCACCGCCGGCCAGGCAAGGCGTAACCGCGGAAAGAGTGAGAGCGACGCGCTCGGATGGTAGACGCGCGCCGAAAGCGACCGGTCGCCTACGACACGTTCGACCGCGCCTCTCGCACGGGTCTTCGAGGGAGAGACACGTTTCGGAGCTTCGACGGACGCTCCGATGCCGGGGGAGCGAACGCCGGCGACGCGGCTCCTCCGCTGTGGATCGCCACCGGCTTCCGGGGCCGGGGGCACCTGGACCGCCGACGTCCGGAGCGATGCCTCCACCCGTTCGACCGGAGCATCGACGATCGCGGCGCCGATCGCGCACAGGGCCGCCATCGCGCCGATCAGGGCGAGAAGGAGCCGACTCGGCCGAGCGGGTTGTGACAAGTGGGGCTCGAGCTGACTCTGTGTGATTCGCCGGAGCGCCGCGACGACCGTGTCCTCGCCATCCGAGAGGACGTCGGGCCGCGAGCCGGGCTCCGACTGCGGCTCCCGGCTCGTCGAAGACGATCGACGGAGCCGCGCGAGCGTGTCAGGCTCTGCGAGACGGGTGCGCTCGCGCACGGAGAGCGTGGGATCGACGAGCACGAGCTCGGGACTGACGACGTCAGCGTGGATCGCGGCCACGTGGGAGTCATCGGCCTCAGCGTCGTGCTCCTGAAA
Organism: Gaiellaceae bacterium; assembly: GCA_050698195.1. GTDB lineage: Bacteria > Actinomycetota > Thermoleophilia > Gaiellales > Gaiellaceae > GMQP-bins7. Next base: position 21,972 of record JBOHBD010000309.1, on the reverse strand, counting down.
CGGAAGCTGCCGGAGGTCGCTCCGCGCAGGATCGTGACAGCTCGTTCACTCCGAGCCGAGCTCGCACCGCACCTGCTTGAATCCGAGGGGTGACCGCTCTCTATCGCCGCTACCGGCCGCAAGGCTTCGACGAGGTGGTCGGACAGGAGGCGGTCGTCCGGACGCTGACCAACGCGATCGAGCACGACCAGGTGCGGCAGGCGTACCTCTTCGCGGGGCCCCGCGGCACCGGCAAGACCTCGATGGCCAGGATCCTCGCGAAAGCCCTCAACTGTGCCGGCACCGAAGGGCCGACGCCGAGCCCCGACAAGACCTGCCCGGTCTGCCTCGCGATCGCCAACGGCACGTCGCTCGACGTCGTCGAGATGGATGCGGCGTCGCAGCGCGGGATCGACGACGTCCGCGAGATCCGGGAACGCGTCGTCCTGCAGCCGGTCGAGGGGCGCTACAAGGTCTACATCCTCGACGAGGCGCACCAGCTCACCGACGCGGCGTGGAACGCCCTGCTCAAGCTCATCGAGGAGCCCCCGCCCCACCTCCTCTTCGTCTTCTGCACGACCGACCTCGGCAAGGTGATCTCCACCGTCCGCTCGCGCTGCCAGACGTTCGTCTTCCAGCGGCCGCGTCTCCCCGAGCTCGTGTCGGTGCTGCGCAAGGTCGCCGACGGAGAGAGGATCGAGGCGCAGGACTCGGCGCTCTCGCTCATCGCGCGGAGCGCGCGCGGGTCGTTCCGCGACGCCGTGTCGACGCTCGACCAGCTCGCCGCGGCGACGAACGGGTCGGTCGACGCACAGGCCGTCCTCCAGCTCGTCGGCGCCGTGGACGAGGATTCCCTTCTCCGGCTGTGCGACATGGTCGTCGACCGCGACACGGCCGGGGCGCTCGTCTTCATCGAGGAGCTCGCCGAGCAGGGGCAGGACCTCGGCCGCCTCGTGAACGACCTGCTCGAGCACCTGCGCCACCTGCTGCTGGTCCAGCACATGGGCCACGTTCCCGAGTCGCTGCCGGTCACCGAGGAGACGAAGGAGCTCTTGCGCCAGCAGGCGAACCAGCTTCCCGAGCCGACGGTCTTGCGCCTCATCGATCTCCTCGCCGTTGCGGTCGAGGACATGCGGCAGGGGGGTGACCCGCGGCTCCCGCTCGAGCTCGCGCTCGTCAAGGTGACGCGCCCGCAGGCGGACCTCTCCCGCGAGTCGCTCGCGCACCGCGTCGAGCTGCTCGAAGGCCGGGCGCCCTCCGCAGCGAGGAATGAGACGCCGATCGAGGGGACGGCACCGCCGGCTCCCCCGCCCGAGGTGGACGAGGCAGCCACGCTTCCGGACCTGGAGCTGGAACAGGTTGCGGACGCCTGGCAGCGGACGATCGTCGAGTCCGTCCGCGAGCGCTCGATCCCCGTCGCGAGCCTGCTCGCAGAGGCGACGCCGACCGAGCTTGCAGGCGACACGCTCACGGTCGAGTTCCCGGCCGGGAACGACTTCCATCGCCAGCAGATCTCCGAGCCGCAGAACATCGGGCTGCTGCGAGATGCGCTCTACGAGGTCACGGGGCGGCGGCTCGCCGTCGTGCTCGAGGCCGGCGAGGCCGACCCGCGCGGACCCGACGAGCACGACGAGCCGAAGTCGGAGGAAGACTGGATCGCGTCGCTCAAGGAGACCTTCGACGCACGAGAGGTGGATGAACACCCATGAGCTTCGACATGAACAAGATGCTCCGTGAGGCCCAGAAGATGCAGGAGGGGCTCGCCAAGGCGCAGGAGGAGGCGGCGAGCGAGATCGTCGAGGCCTCCGCCGGCGGCGGGATGGTCACCGTCAAGGCGAACGGCGCGGGCGAGATCGTCGAGATCGTGATCGACCCGCGGGCGATCGACCCGGACGACCCAGAGCTCCTCGCCGACATGATCCTCGCGGCGGTCAACGAGGCGCTGCGCTCGGCGCGAGGGCTGATGGAGTCGAAGATGTCCGGGCTCATCCCGGGCGATCTCGGCGGCCTCGGCGGCCTGCTGCCCGGGGGCCGGTAGCGCCGACGCGTATTGCCGCCGGCTCGCCGGCGACACGTTCTGAGAGGATGCTCGCCTTGAGTCGCGGCCAGACCTCGCTGTCGATCCTGATGCCCGTGTACAACGAGCGCGCGACGGTTGCGGACGCGATCGCCGACGCGCTGGCCGCCGAGCTTCCCGTCGGATGGCGAGAGCTGATCGTCGTCGACGACGGGTCGAGCGACGGGACGCGCGAGCTCTTGGCCGAGCACGCATGGCCTGACGAGGTGAAGCTCGTGCTGCACGATCGAAACCTGGGGAAGGGAGCCGCGCTTCGCACGGCGCTCACGCACGCGACGGGGGAGCTCGCCACCGTGCTCGACGCGGATCTCGAGTACTCGGCCGGCGACCTCGCCGTCGTTCTCGCCCCGCTCCTGTCAGGAGAGGCCCGAGTCGTCTTCGGGACTCGGGCCTGGGCGTCCCACACCGCCTACAGCTTCTGGTACGTCGTCGGCAACAAGGCCGTGACGCTGGCGGCCAACGTGCTCTTCAACTGTTACATCTCGGACGTCATGACCTGCCACAAGGCCATGCGGACCGAGCTGTTTCGCTCGCTGTCCCTGCGGGAGCCCGGGTTCGCGATCGAGCCCGAGATCGCCGCGCGCGTCCTCCGTGCCGGGGAACGCATCTACGAGGTTCCGATCACGTACCGGGCGAGGACGCGGCAGGAGGGAAAGAAGCTGACGGCGCTCGACGGGCTCCGCGTCCTACGGACGCTCGTCAGGTGTCGCCTGGGTTGATCGTCCGAACGGCGGCGCGGGCCGTTCGGGCTCGACGCATCCGAACCAGCCCCCGTGTTCCGAGCGCGATCCCCCCTCCGAGCGTCGTCGGGACGTACCAGCATGCGTGGAGCAGGATCGAGAAGGCGAGCGCCTCCTCCGAACCGATGCCGAGGAGCCCGAGCGCTGCGACCCCCAGCCACTCGTACGTGCCGACGAACCCGGGCGAGGACGGGATGGCCACGCCCAGGTTCATCACGGCCGCGACGAACACCGCGTCCAGCAAGCTCAGCTCGAGGCCGAGCGAGCGCCCCACGAAGATCGCGGCGACGGCCCACACGGTCCACGCCCCGAGGCTCAAGGCGATCCACGCGACTGGGCGGCGTCCGCCGATCGGCTCGGCGAGAGCCTCCGCGGTGTCGCGCAGCACCCGGCGGACCAGGCCGCGCTGTCGACGTCCTCGCTCGCGCCTGCCCGTGTAGGCACGGGAGAAGAGGACGGCCGCGCCGAGCCCCGCGAGAACGGCCGCGGCTCCGACCGCGATGCGCACGAGCCAGGCGGAGGTCGCGACAGCCGCGAGGCCGATGATCAGCAGCACGAACAGGGCGGCGACGTCGCAGCCGCGATCGAGCACGACCGTCCCGAGCCCTCGTCCCGAGGGCATCCGCGCCTCCACCGCGACCCAGCGCGCACGAAGGAGGTCGCCGAGCCGGGCGGGCAGCACGTTGTTGCACGCGACCCCGCTCACGACCATCTCGTAGAAGCGGGCGAGGCGCACCTGTGGCGACGCGGCGACCATCCGCCAGCGCACGGCCTGCAAGCCGTACATGGCCGCGATCGCAAGGATCGCAAGGGCGACGAAGCCAAGGCGCGCGTCCTCCAGGATCCGCCGGACGAGAGCCAGATCGGCGTTTCGGATCGCCAGCCAGAGGAAGACGGCACTGATTGGCAATCCGAGGGCAAGCGCGACGAGCACCCTGCGGTCGGATCGCGGAGACATCCTGCCAGGGGTCAGTCGACCGAGCCCCACCGGACGATGCTCGTGCAGGAAGCAGGACCCGTCACAGGCCGAAGTATCGTCCTCCGGGCCACGAGCCTCTCCGCACGCCGCTCACGACACCTCGATGACCTATCTCCCACTCGGCACTCGCATCGCCTACGAGATCCCCGTCGCCTGGCGACTACTCTGCGAACGCGTTGCCTGACACCGTGCCAGCGTCCGTCGTCGTGCCCACACTCGGGCGCGTGGAATCGCTTCAGCAGTGCCTGGAGGCGGTTACGTCATGTGTCCCGGGCGCAGCCGAGATCCTGATCGTCGACCAGAGCGGTGATTCAGCCGTGGCCGAGCTCGTGAGCCGCTTCTCCTCCTCGAGGGCACGGCTCGTTCCTTGCAACGGTCGGGGTGTAAGCCGAGGCAGAAACGTAGGCATCCGAGAGGCGGCGAACGAGATCGTGCTCGTGACCGACGACGACTGCACGGTCGCAGGCGACTGGGTCGGACGGGGCTGGGAGCTGATGGCGTCGGACACGCGCAAGATCGTGACGGGCCAGGTGCTGCCGGTCGGAGATCCGCGCGCCGTACCGTCCACCAAGACAGAGACGGAGCGCTACGACTTCACAGGCCTCGTCCACGGCGGCGCGCTGTTCCCGAACAACATGGCCCTCGGCCGGTCGCTCGTCCTCGAGTTACAAGGGTTCGACGAGCGGTTCGGGCCCCAGGAAGCCGCCGAGGACAACGAGTTCTGCTACCGCTGGCTGAAAGCGGGCCACACACTGCGTTACGAGCCGTCGCTCGTCGTCTGGCACCACGACTGGCGAGAGCCAAAACAGCTCGAGGAGATGTACGTCGCCTACGCTCGCGGCCAAGGCTTCTTCTATGCGAAACACCTTCGAACCGGAGACGTGACGATGATTCGCTGGCTCGTCCGCGACGTCTACTGGGCTGTCCGGGGGCTTGCCGCAGCGCTGGTGAAGCGCCGAGCACGATGGACTGACCCGCGTCGAGGCATCCCCAGCGGGCTGCCGGTCGGTCTCTGGCGCGGGTTCCGGACGTATTGGAGGGGATGAGCGGCTCTCCGGAGGTCTCCGTCGTCATCCCCACTCGCAACCGCTGGCAGTTGCTCTCGAGACACGGGCTTCCGAGCGCGCTCGGCCAGCGGGGCGTCGAGCTCGAGGTGATCGTCGTCGATGACGGCTCGACCGACGAGACGCCGGTCCGGCTGGCGGCGCTCGATGACGCCCGCGTTCGCGTCATCCGAATCGATCCGGCCAACCGTCCCGCGCGATCCCGAAACACCGCGCAGGCGCGTAACCGAGGCATCGAGGCGGCCCGGGGGGAGTGGATCGCATTTCTTGACGACGACGACCTCTGGTCACCCGCGAAGCTCCGTGCTCAAATCGACGTGGGAAAGCGAGAGTCGGCGTCGTTCGTCTATTCGGGCGCGATCGCGATCGACGAGAAGATGAACGTCCTGGAGGCGCAGAGCCTTCCCGACCCGGGTCGACTCGCATCTCTCCTCCTGCACGGCAACTTCGTACCGGGCGGAGGATCGAATGCCATAGCGAAAGCCGAGCTCATCGAACGCGCCGGTCACTTCGACGAGACGCTGGTATTCGTCGAGGACTGGGACCTCTGGATCCGCCTGACGCGACTGGGCCACGTCGCCGCGTGCCAGGAGCTTCACGTCGCGCGCTTCGAGCATGGACAAGGCGCGCTCTTCCGCGAGCGCCCCGACGTCGTCGAGGACGTCGCCCGGCTCCTCCGGAAGTACGTCCAGGTCGGGGATGAGCGGAAGCTCGCCACGAGCGAGTGGCTGGCCTCGGAGCACTACAAAGCGGGCAAGCGCCGCTCCGCGGCGGCGCTGTACTTCCGTGCAGCCGTCCGCTTTCGCAGCCCGGGCAATCTTCCACCAGCCGTCGGAGCGCTTCTCGGCGACCGCGGAATGCGCGTTGCTCGGCGGCTCCTGCTCACTCTTCGCGGCACAGCCCACTTCGGCGAGCCGAGACCACCCGCTCCGCCAGCTCCTGCCTGGCTCGATCTCTACCGCTCGTCCGAGTCCCGGAGGTCTAGCTCTGGCCCCACGACTCCTCCGAGTAGTAGTGCCTCGCAACGTGAGCGGTGATGTCTCGGATTCGCCGGACCTCGTCCGGAGTGAGGCGTTGCTTCCAGTTCTCGAGATTCGCCCGGCTGTCGAGCCGCACCGCATACGGCTCGTCGATCGCGAGCTCCTTGGGATTCCGCGGTGAGCTCGTTCGCCGCACGACCTTCTCGACACGGCTCGTGAACCCGAGGCCGAGCGCCGCATAGAGCTCTCGAAACGTCGCGACGGGGCTCAGTGACAGATCTTCGTGCCGGACCACGTGCAGCGCGTCAGACGCGCCTCGGGCCCTGGCTACGTAGTCGTACATCATCGTCCAGAGCAGCGACACCTGCGCGATGAGGTCGTCCGAAGACTGCAGCGCGGTCATGTCCGTCTTGTACGACCCGAGCCAGTCGCGAACCAAAAGGGGCTGGTTCAGGAGCTGCCCGAAGTCGACGGGCCAGCCGATCCGCTTCCAGCTGCTGACCACCGCCGCCGGATGACGAACCGTGATCACGGCGTGGCCGCCGAGCCGCTCGACCAACCACGGTGCAAGAAAGAGAGCGTGGGGTTCTTTGACCAGGGGCCGCCGACGCCGCGCACGCCCAATCAAGAACGCCGCCCATGTCGACACGACACCCGAGAGATCCTCGCGGCTCCGCGCGGCCCGCAGCTCGCGAAGGACGTTCATCCTCAGCCCGACGATGTCTGCGAGCACGGCTAGGTACATGTCCTCGCTCTCGGCCGTGACGTACGGGTATCCCGGCCAGCCGCGCGTCTGCGACCTCAGGGGGCGTGGGGAGCGCCAGATGTTCAGGGGTTCCGCGACGTATGCCGTCTCGCCACTCGCGTGGAGCATCCTCCCGACCCAGGTCGTACCCGAGCGCGGTATCCCGGTGACCAGGATCGGCGCCGAGGAGCGGTGGGGGCTCGCTGCGAACTCAGCCACGCTTGCGAAAGAGCCGAATCGCATGGTCGTAGCACCGCTCCCGTTCTTCGGTCACACGCTCCGGCGAGCACCGGCGTTCCACGAGCTCGCGCGCCCACCGGCCGGCCTCCTCGGCGAGCTGCGGATCCACGAGAAAGGGACGGAGCGCATCGGTCAGCTCGTCGACGCTTCCGGCCGTGAACGTGCGGCCTGCTCGTGAGTTCTCGACGAGCTCGGCGAGACCGGTGCGCGAACTGCAGACGAGCGGGCGGCCGGCGGCCATGGCCTCGAGTCCGGCCATGGGCAGATTGTCGTGCGCACTGGGCAGCACGACGACTCGTGCGCGGCCATACCAGGCTGCGAGCTCGTCCCTCGGCACCGAGTCGACGAAGGTGCTCTGAACGCCGCTGGCCCGAGCCATCGCCGCGACCCAATCGCGATAGGGCATACCGTCTCGACGATAGTTGGAGCGACCGAGGAACACGATCTCCAACCCCGGAACCTGCTGCAGGAGTCTCGCGGCTCCTTCGACGAGGATCTCGGGGGACTTCCGGGGCTCCACGCGCCCCACGGTGAGGATTCGTGGCGGAGTCTCGGTCGAATCGATCGCCCAGCGGGCAAGATCGATCGGGTGCGGGATCACCTGGACGTCACGCCGAGGCAGCCAGCCCTCTCCGCGCAGCTCGTCGACGATGAATCCGGACGGAGCTGTCACGACGTCCGCTCGACGTACCGCCACCCGCTCGAGCAGGCTGGCGAATCTGTCGTCCCAGCCCATCTTTCGGCCGCTGCCCCGATAGATGAACACGAGCGGCGAGTGCAGATGCGCGACGAGGGGCGCGGGGCGGAAGAGTGCGAAGAAGAAACCCTCCGCCGCCCAGTCAGGTGCCTCGATCACGTCGAAGCGTTCGTCCAGGCGTCGGTAGGCGAGAAAGGACGCAAGCGCGCCGTGCAAGCGCCATGCGCTCTCGCGAGCGATACGCGATGCCCCTCGCAGGTACCGCTGGCCACGCCGGTGAACGTGCACGCCGCCGTCGACGTAGTCTCGGCTTTCCTGACCCGGCACGCACGAAAGCACGTGGACCTCGTGACCGCGCGCAACCAGGGCAGCAGCTTGTACGAGGACGTAGGAACCGATCCCACCGCCACCGGTCTCCGGTGGGTACTCCATCGAGACGAAGAGGATCTTCAGCGCTCGCTCACGTGCCGCGGATCGATGACGGGCGGCCGGAGAAAGGGGGCACGCGTGCGCACTATCGAGCATCCCCGTGATCCGGGCGGAGCAACAGAACGAGTGCCGAGCTCAGGCATGACGTCTGTCCATGGATGGTGTTCTGCGCAGCGGTTCCACGGTCTGCATAGACGGTTGTCGTGTCGTTCTGCAACTACTGTGAGCCTGGAAACTGTCACATGATCCGGCTCCCATCGACGCCATGCGAGTGCCTGCGCACCCGACCCGATTCGGAAGGCTCGTGATGCGCGCCGTCGAGCAGCACGAGGTGCAGCGACCGGTGCCTTTGCCCGCGCCGGAGTCCGCGACGACATGGACGGAGAACCGGCCGTCGAGAACGTGGCTTCCCAGCGTCGACTTCGGAGAGCTCTGGTCGTATCGCGACCTCGCGCTCATCCTTGCCCTCAAGGATCTCAAGGTTCGATACAAGCAGACATTCCTGGGCGTGCTCTGGGTCGTCGTGCAGCCGCTCCTCGGCGTCGCGATCTTCACGATCTTCCTCGGCCGTCTCGCCGGACTCACCGGCGCTGGTTACCCCTACCCCCTGTTCGTCTACACCGGCCTCATCGCATGGTTGTACATCTCCGGCGGCGTCTCCGCTGCGGCCGCGAGCCTCGTGGAACAGCGTGCGCTGCTGACGAAGGTCTACTTTCCGCGCCTGCTCGCCCCGATGGCAGCCGTCGTCCCAGCACTCGTCGATCTCGCTGTCGCCATCGCCGTCGCTGCCGTGTTCCTCGTCGTGTATGACGCCAGCCCGTCCCTCGCCATCCTCGTTCTTCCGGCCTGGGTGGCTGCCGCGGTCGTGCTTGCCCTGGCGGTCGGCACGTGGCTCGCCGCCCTGAACGTCAAGTATCGGGACGTCCGTCATGCCCTCGCCTTCTCCCTGCAGGTCTGGTTCTTCGCGAGCCCTGTCGTGTTCCCCAGCTCGATCGTCAGCGACGGCTGGGAGTACGTGTATGCAGTGAATCCCACCGTGGGCGTCATCGACGGGTTCCGCTGGTCCCTCGCGAGCGGACCCTTTCCAGGGCCGGACGTCCTCGTCTCGCTGGCCGTGATCCCAATCGTGCTCGCGGCAGGCGTCGTCTACTTCCGGCGCGTCGAGCGAGGTTTCGCGGACATCGTGTGATGGGCCAGAGCGCCATCGAGGTCGAAGGGGTCAGCAAGCGGTTCGAGCTCGGTGAGCGGGGTGCCGCGTACGCCACCCTTCGCGACGCGCTCGCGTCACGCCTGCCTGGCAGCGCGCGCCGGAAGCGTGAGACCACGAGCATCTGGGCGTTGCGCGACATCTCGCTGGTCGTCGGTACGGGGGAGGTCCTGGGTGTCATCGGGCGCAATGGGGCCGGTAAGAGCACACTGCTGAAGATCCTGGCTCGCATCACCGAGCCGACAAGCGGTGTCTCGCGAACACGCGGGAGGGTCGGAGCGCTCCTCGAAGTGGGAACGGGTTTCCACCCCGAGCTGACCGGCCGCGAGAACATCTTTCTCAACGGGACGATCCTCGGATTGACGAGACACGAGATACGGTCGAGGCTCGACGAGATCGTGACCTTCGCGGGAGTCGAAGGTTTCCTGGATACGCCTCTCAAGCGCTACTCGTCGGGGATGTATCTCCGCCTGGCCTTCGCGGTGGCCGCACACGTGGAGCCCGAGATCCTGCTGGTCGACGAAGTCCTCGCCGTCGGCGACGCCGACTTCCAGCGGCGATGTCTCGGAAAGATGGAAGATCTGCGGCAGGGCGGTCGGACGATCGTGTTCGTCAGCCACAACCTCGGTGCGATCAGCAGGCTCTGCCATCGATCTGTCTGGCTCGAGCAGGGGACAATTCGGGACGAGGGGCCGAGCGAGCAGATCGTGGAGCGATACCTGGGTTCACTCGACGACGGGGGCCGCGACGGCCGCGTGACCTTCGCTCCTGGCGGACGCGACGTCGAGCTTCTGGAGGTCACCCTCCTCGACTCCGCCGGCTCACCGGTCGACGCCGCACGACGTGATGAGCCTTTCTCGGTCCGGGCGCGGCTCATCGCGCTTCGATCCGTCCGCGGCCTCGACGTCGCGATCTACTTCCGTGACCGACAGGGAATCCAGGTGCTCTGCGAGAAGTGGTCGGACACGGGACAGCGAATTTCCTGTGCCGACCCACCGGAGGAATTCGAGCTCCTCCTCACGATTCCGCCCTCGCTCGCTGCGGGCGAGTATGTGATCGGGCTGTGGGTCGGTACCGAGACCGAGGAGTTCCTCTACCAGGAGACGCTGCCATTCCGCATCCTTCCGCGGGCGGACGACTACGACGAGTCCATCAGACGGATGAGAATCGTGCAGCCGGGCGTCGAGTGGAAGCTCGCGAGCGGGTCGAGAACGACCGCAAACCGTCCTCGGCGACATCCGCCGGGCGACGAGTGATGACCGCTCCGCTCACCACGGACCTGGAGAGCCGTCGGCCCATGAACGTTCTCGTCACGGGGTGGTTCAGCTTCCCGCACCACCACGCGACGGCGGGCGATCTCCTTGCGTGCGAAGTGGTATGCGGATGGCTCGAAGACGGTGCGATTCCCTTCGACGTCGCCCTCGGCGCACCCTTTCGAGGAGGGGTCGACTGGAAGTCGGTCGCACCGACAAGCTACTCGCACCTCCTCTTCGTCTGCGGGCCGGTGGGCCCGTCGCGGACGGTGGTCGTCGAGCTTCTGAAGCGGTTCGAGTCGTTGACACGGATCGCGATCAACGTGACGATGCAGGAACCTCTCGACCGCTGGAACCCGTTCGACCTCCTGCTCGAACGCGACAGCTCCGCGCTGACGCGACCCGACGTCACGTTTGCCTCCCGCGCTCCTGCCGTCCCTGTTCTCGGTCTCGTTCTCGTCGAGCCCTACGCACCGGAAGAGCACCCAGGACGCGACCTCCAGCGGGTCGCTCGGGACGCCATTCACCGACTGTTGCACGCTCGGGAAGTGGCCGTCGTACCCATCGATACGCGCCTCGACGTCAACGCCACGGCGCTCCGCACGACGAGCGAGGTCGAGTCGGCAATCGCCCGCATGGACGCGGTCGTGACAACGCGTCTGCACGGCATGGTCCTGGCACTCAAGAACGGCGTGCCCGCCCTGGCCGTGGACTCCGTGGCGGGTGGCGCCAAGATCCGCCTCCAAGCCGAGCGGATCGGCTGGCCCGCCATCCTCACCGCTGACGCGCTTTCGGATGCCGCGCTCCAGGAAGCTCTCGACTTCTGCTTGAGCGAGGAGGGCCGGCGGACCGCGACCGAGTGCGCCTCCCGGGCGCTGGCGGATGCCGAAGCGACGCGCGCCGATCTCCTCGCCGCACTTCGGGTACGTGACTGAGAAAGGTGGGCTCCGGCTCACCGGAGCGCGCAACCATGCGCGTTAGTACGGTCTTCGACAACCTACCCACGACGGTCGTCGTCGTGGCAGACAGCGAGCGCACCGGACTTCTCACGGCGTGTCTCGAGTCGCTTACGGCGTGCGCCCCGCGCGCCGCGGAGATTCTCGTTACCGACCCGACCGGCACGGACGCCGCGGCGGAAGCAGTGCGCCGCTTCGGCGACGACACCGTACGGATCGTGCCGGGAATGCACGCCTCACGGGGCGCCGCTTTGAACGCGGCCCTGCGGCTCGCAGCCAACGACATCGTCCTGCTGACGAACGACGATTGCATCGCGAGCGCATCGTGGGTGGCAAGCGGTTGGAGCCGCGTGGCGGCGAATCCGGCGGTGCTCGTGACAGGCCAGGTGCTACCGCTCGAAGACTCGCGGCGTGTGCCCACGAACATGCACGCTCCAAGGCCGAACATGTTTCCGCCCATGACGAACTGGGGTGAGGTGCACGGGTGGGTCATGGCGTGCAGTCGCGATCGCGTCCTGGACGCCGGTGGCTTCGATGAGGGCTCGCCCATGGCGGAGGATCTCGAGCTTCGCTATCGACTCGGTCGGAGCGGGCTCGGGGTCGAGTACGCGCCCGAGGTGATCGTCTGGCGTCAGAACTGGCGCAGCGAGCGCCAGCTTCGCCAGCTTGCGCGGGTATCGGCCGTGCAGCGCGGGGCCTTGTATGCAAAGTACGCTCGGCTTGGCGATCGCAGGGCGGTACGACTCGCCGCAGCGGAGCTGCGGGCCGGCGTACGGAGCCTCGCCGCAGCTCTGCGCCATCGTCGGCGGTCGTGGTCGGACCCTCGCCGTGGGATTCTCTACGGCCTTCCTGCCGGGCTTGCGCGTGGCTTCAGACGACCCAGGCCGTAGGGAGCCGTACGAATCTCGTCACCCTCCTCAGAGGCGTGACGCGATCGTCGGGCCAGCGGTCACCCGCCTGAGCAGGATGCGATCTGCTCTCGGATCGTTGAGCTTTCCCCGCGCTCGAACGCTTTTCGCCGCCGCCTTTCTGGGAGCCCTGCTGCTCCGGCTCGACGCAGTCACGACTCCGCCGCTGGACTTCGCGGCGGTCCGTCAGTACCACTCGGCGCTGCTAGCGCGGGTCTACTTCCTCGACGATTCCTCAGCTCTTCCCGCTTGGAAAGCGAGGGTCGTGGACGCGACGCAGACGGGAAGCGACTACATCGAACCTCCGATCTTGGAGTTCATCACGGCGGGCTTCTATCACCTCGCCGGCGGAGAGCACCTCTGGATTCCTCGCGTCTTGTCCAGCGTGTTCTGGCTTGCGGGAGGTCTCTTTCTCTATCTGATTGCGAGGCGCACGATGACGCGAATGGGAGCCGGTATCTCGCTCGTCCTGTACCTCTACCTCCCGTTCGGCATCGTCGCCAGCCGAAGCTTTCAGCCCGACCCTTTGCTGATCGCTCTTCTTCTGGCCGGACTGTTCGCGGTCCTCCGGTACTACGATCGACCAACCGGCTCGAGACTGGTCGTCGCGACCGGAGTCTGTGGGCTAGGCGGGCTAACGAAGCCCGGAATCTCGCTCCCGTTCGTCTGTCTTGCCTTCCTCGCGCTCGCCGTATCTCGTGACGGCCTTCGTGCGGCCGTGAGCGCGCGAGCGACGCTCTTTGCTCTGGGAACAGTTGCTCCGTCGACGATCTACTACCTCTACGGCACCTACGCCGACGATTTCCTGAGAGGTCAGGCCGCCGCGAAGTTCATGCCCGAGCTCTTGAGCGAGGAGTCCTTCTGGCGGGGCTGGGCGCGTATGGCGACGAACGTGCTTGCCTACCCATCGTCGGCGGGAACCATCGGTCTCGCGGTCCTCGGTGCCGCGCTCCTCGGCGTCCTGTTCTCGCGCGGGCTCGAGGCACGAGCGATGCTGTTGGGCCTCTGGAGTGGATACGCCCTATTGGGGCTTGTCTTCACATTCCACATCTCGACGCACGACTACTACTCCCTCCCGCTGATTCCGATCGTCGCCCTTTCACTCGGAGCGCTCGGTAGCACAATCGAACGGCAGGTCTCCAGTAGACGCGTGCGGCTCATCCTCGTGGGGGCCGGGCTCCTCGCGGTCGCGACTGCGGCATGGAAGACCCACACCCACCTAACGAGTCAAACCTACGAGGCAGAGGTGAAGGGATACGAGGCCATCGGCACCGTTACCCGGCACACGACACAAGCGGTGTTCATTGACAGGGAATACGGAACTCCTCTCTCGTACCACGGATGGCTGGCCGGCGAATACTGGTACTGGCCGAACGAGCAGCAGAACGTTCCTATGACAAGGGCGGCCGTTCTGGAGCATTTCCGGACGCGGCTCGAAGGCATGGCTCCCGAGTTCCTCATAGTCACAGCGACGGAGGAGCTCGAGCGAGAGCAAGGCTTGCGCGCGTTCATCAAGGGCTTGCCGATCGTGACGCAAACCGCCCGGTACTCAGTGTTCGCTCTGACGGAGGACGCCCCGGCCGCGGTGGATTTTCGGGCGGCCCTCCGCTGACTGATCAAGCGGCAGTCGCGAAGTCTTCCACCTCCTTCTGGTCGACGTCGTACTCGAGCCCTCCCCGACCGTCTCGACAAATTGCGGGGTGTCAATCGACGCTCCGGCTCCCTTCACCATCGATGTGAGCATCGAGCAGATCGAGAGGGGAGGCGTCGATCCGTTCGTCGAACTTCCGGGCGAACAGCTTGTGCGAGGCGACGAGCGCGGGCACGTCGTCCCGCACGAGCACGGCAGGACCGGGCTCGCGCGACCAGTCCAGGTAACGGAGGTTGTCGTTCTCGACGGAGTCGCGGAGGGGCGAGTTCATGACGATCGTCTGGAAGAAGAGCTCGTCGGGGATGAGCACGTGCTCGAAGAACCGGACGTAGCCGGGGTTCGCGTGCACGAACCCGTGCACGTGGTCGACGACCGGTCTCGAAAGGCACCAGTACGCGCCTCCTCCGTAGGGTGTGAGCCCGAGCGGCAGCCGGCGGCGAAGGGGCACGGCGAGGTGGAGTCGACGGTACGTGATCAGGTGCCAGTCCTGTATCCGGTCGAGCCCGCCCCGATCGCCCCACGGTGGATACGGCAGCGCCCAGTGGTTCATGAACGAGCGTCCGCTCGCCCCTCCGAGAACGGCGGCGATCGCGTGCGGAGAGCGCAGCGGATAGTCCTGGCCGGTCAGCAGCACGGCGTAGTCGAACGGCACGCGCTCCCTCACGAGGTGATCGATCCCCTTGAGGGTCGCCCGAACGTGACCGAACCCGCCCCAATGCGACACGTGACGCGGCAGGAAGGCGACCTCGAGATCGCGCGTACGCTCGACCATCTCCTCGTAGACGGCTCGCCGCGTCTTCCGGTCGACATGGACCGCGAAGCGGACGTCGGGTGCTGCGAGACGTCGGAGCAACCGCTCGAGCTGTCCCGGCAGGTGATACGCGGAGACGATGTACGCGATCCGGGTCACGATCGACTCCCATCGATCAGAAACCCGCGGAGCTGCGCCCCGACGACGTCGAGCGAGAAGTGGTCCTCCGCGCGGCGGCGGCAAGCTCGGCCGAGCTCCAACCGCCGGTCGGCGTCGTCGAGCAGCGCACCCAGTGCGAGGGCGAGCGCACCGGCATCGCCCCGTGGAACCACGACGCCACAGTCGGCGACGACGTCTCGAACCCCCTGTGCGTCGGCTGCGACGACGGGGAGGCCGCAGGCCATCGCCTCGAGCGGAGCGACCGGGAGTCCCTCGTGGCGCGAGGGAAACGCGTAGACGTCCGAGGCGCACAGGATCCCTCGGAGCCGGGCCCGATCCTGCACCCATTCGTCGACGAGCTGCACGCCCGAGAGCGCCCTGCGCTCGACGACGTCGCGGACCTCAGCCACGTCCTCGCCCGAGCCGACGAGCACGAGCCTCGAGTCTCGTCCCGGTCGCGATCCCACAACCGCCGGCCACGCGTCGAGAAGGACGTCGAGGCCCTTTCGCCGGATCTGCACCTGCCCATGCCAGACGACGATCTCGGCGGACTCGGGGAGCCCGAGGGCGGCACGTGAGACGGCGCGGTCGTCCGGGCGCCAGACCGACACATCGATCGGGTTGAACACCCGCGCAAGCTTCCCGCCGGGAAGGCCGTATCGTCTCGACACGCGCTCCGCCTCGCTCGTGGGTCCGACGACGAGCCCCGCGGACGCGCGAATCGTCAGCGGGCGGAGCGGCCGCTCGAGCTTGCTCAGCTGGTAGTCCGCGCCCTGGAACGTGGCGAACACCGGAACGCCGATCGCACGGCCGACGGCAACGCACACGTCGAAGCGGGGGTCCTCGTACTCCTGGCAGAGGAGCGCGGCGCACTCCTCGTCGCGGAGAAGCCGCCCGAGCGCGATCGGCGGCGTGCCGAGATAGGGCGCGATGTGGGTGGCGGCTGCGCGGGCGAGCGATCGGACGTCGCGACGCCCGTTCAGCCGGCCCTCCAGCGCGTGGGCGCGCAGTCCCGCGAAACCCGCGGGTGCGGGCAGGAAGACGATCCCCGCGCCGGTCGGCGCATGGATCGTGCGGAGCGGCGACCGCACGCTGGTCGTGGGGCAGACGATCAGCGTGCGGACACCGGCCGTCTCGAGCGCGGCGGCATATCCGAACATCCAGCTGCCCGTGAACTCGTCGCGGAACTCCTCGAGCGAGACGCCGAGCCGGTCCAGAAAGTCGTGGAAGACGTCACCCCAGGGAAGGAGCGCCACGGTGGGAGGGCGGGATGTCGGTCCCTCCCGCGGCTCGGTCCTGCTTGCCTCGTCGGTGCGCAGGGCGACAATGTAGTCCGCGTTGGCCGGCGGACCACTGACCCCCTCCCCTGACACCCTGCGGGCGATTCGCCGATCGCGTCGGCATCCAGCGATCACGCAGTACGACTACCTCCATCTCCGCGCGCTCGTGAAGGGGCTCCGCGAGACGATCGCGGAGATCCCGGGGCCGGTTCGGGACGTGCTCGACGTCTGGTGCGGCTCACGCCCCTACGAAGACCTGCTCCCGGCAGGCGCTCGCTGCGTCGGTCTCGACGTCGAGGGCAACCCGTACGGCGTCGCCGACGTCGTCTCGAACGAGCTGCTGCCGTTTCCGGACGAGTCGTTCGATCTCCTCACCTGCATCGAGGCGTTCCAGTTCATGGCAGATCCCGACTCGGCGGTCTCCGAGTTCGCCCGTGTCCTTCGCCCGGGTGGAACGGCGCTCGTCAGCCTCGTCTTCGGCCACGAGTACGACCGTCGCGTCGCATTCGAAGGCCGCTACACCGAGCAGCAGCTTCGTACGTTGTTCGCGGGTTGGGACGACGTGCGGGTTCGTGAGGACGGTGGGCGGACCATCACGTGGACCGTCCTCACGGGGTCGCTGATCCACGGGCTGGAGCAGAGGATCGGCGCGACATCCGTGAGGCGCATCGCCGGGGCCGTATTTGCGTCCGGCTATGCGCTCGTGAACGCCGTCGGCCTCGCGCTGCAGCGGGCGGAGGCCGTCAACGACGGTCCCGCGGCGCTCCCGATGAACCTGACGTTGACCGCACGCAAGCCTCGACGTGCCTGACTTCGCCTGCGACGTCTCGGTCGTGATTCCCACTCGCAGCCGCTGGCAGCTGCTGTCGACAGCCGCGCTCCCCGCCGCTCTCGGCCAGGAGGGCGTCGACCACGAGGTGATCGTCGTCGACGACGGCTCGGACGACGAGACTCCCGAGCGTCTCGCCGAGATCGACGATCCACGGCTCCGGGCCCTCCGAAACGAATCGTCACTCGGGGTGGCGGCAGCCCGAAACGCGGGCATCGGCGCCGCGCGGGGACGTTGGGTGAGCTTCCTGGACGACGACGACCTCTGGTCCCCGCGCAAGCTCCGTGCCCAGCTCGACGCGGCCGCCGCGGCACACGCCGTGTTCGCATACGCGGCGGGCGGAGGGCTCGACTCCGGGCGGCGCTTCCTCTTCGCCGTCGAGCCGCCGGACCCTGAGACCGTCACCCGGCAGCTCCTGCGCTGGAACGTGATCTGGTGCGGCTGCTCCAACGTCATGGCGCGCACCGACCTCGTGCGCGATCTCGGCGGGTTCGACGAGCGCCTGCTCCAGCTCGCCGACTGGGATCTCTGGATCAGGCTCGCCCTCGCGGGGCCGGCCGCCGCCGCACCGGAGATCCTCGTCGGCTACGTGATGCACGAGGCGAGCATGCTGCTCACCGACCGCCGCGACGTCTTCCCCGAGATGGAGTACCTGGCGCAGAAGCACCGGGCTGCGAGCGAGAGGTACGGCGTCGATTTCGACCGTGCGCTCTTCACCCGCTGGGTGGCGCGCGGCCACCGTCGCGCCGGCCGCCGGTGGGAGGCCGCGCGGACGTACCTGCGCGGCGTGCGCCGGCACGGGGACGTCGGCGCGATCCCGCGTGCCCTGGGCTCGCTCGCGCCCGAAACGCTCGTCGAGCTGTCGAGACGGGTTGCCGCGACGGAGCGTCGATCGACGCTCAGGAAGCTGGCCGTTGACGAGCCGGACTGGGTCGCGCGCTTCCGGACCACCTGAGCAGCGTGAGCACGACCTCGAGCGCGAGCCCGCCCACGGAGTGCAGCGAGGGCCCGACACGACCCTGGAGGAGTGGGTCCGACTGCGGAGTAACCGGCACTCGCCGGGTCGTGAAGCCTGCACGGAAGCCGGCTGCACGCGCGGCCGCAGCCACCCGCTCGTCGGCCCGGCCGTGCGGGTAGCCGATCGTGTCGACCGGAGCGCCCGCGGCCTCCGCCAGAATGTCGCGCCCCATGTCCATCGCCTGTGCGAGCTGATCGTCGGTGAGCCCGGTGAGCGAGTGGTGCCGGTAGGTATGGAAGCCGACCGTCATGCCCGCGTCGGCGAGCCGGCGAACCTGCTCGGCACGGATCCCGGCGTCAGGCGGGTCCGGCCCCACCGCGTCGCCGAGACGCGCGGCGGCAGCGTCCCGATCCTCGGGTGTCATCAGCTCCAGCACGAGGCTCAGCTCGTGGATGCGCGACG
The DNA here is from genome assembly GCA_050698195.1 of Gaiellaceae bacterium. GTDB lineage: Bacteria > Actinomycetota > Thermoleophilia > Gaiellales > Gaiellaceae > GMQP-bins7. Next base: position 3,628 of record JBOHBD010000309.1, on the reverse strand, counting down.
GCTCGGTTGCTCCCGGGGTCCCGGTGACGAGCGCGGGCACCGCCGGCACACGCTCGTCGACTGCTCGCTGGAGGCGTTCGTAGTCGAACGCGAACGGGCGCTCGAGGGACGCCCCCGAGAGGAAGAACGTCGCCGTCGCGCCGGTGCGCCGGAGGATCGGCAGGGCGACGCTCTCATGGCAGGCGAGATCGTCGTCGAAGGTGATCGCGACGGGGAATCGCTGTCCGCGTCGCCGCGTACGCGCCGCTTCCTGGAGCCGGGCGGCCGGCACGACGTCGTAGTGCCGCCGGAGATGTCGCAGCTGGCGTTCGAAGAGCCCCGACTCGTGCGGGGGAACGAGCTCACGATCCGGATCGCCTGCGCGGGCCGCGACGCTGTGGTACATCAGCGCGACGCCCGCGTGCCGCCGCGTCAGGCGCAGGAGCAGGAGCGCCGAAATGCCGAGTGGCATGCCGGCGGTGCGCCCGATGACGCGTCTGACACGCTTGGATAGCGGCACGTGAGCGCTCACACTGGACCCAGATCGGTGGCGGAGGCCGAAGTTGTACCGCGCGTGGAGCGCGTTGATTCCTTCGAACCCCTGCGGAGCGAGTGGGGCGCGCTCGCCGAGGGCGGCAGCATCTTCGCGACCTGGGAGTGGAATAACGCGTGGTGGCGGCACTTCGGCGGCGGCCGGGAGCTTCTCCTGCACGCAGTGAGGTCGGACGACGGACGGCTCGTCGCCGTCCTCCCGCTGTACGTCTGGCGACGGCGCTGGCCTCGCATCGTCCGCTTCCTCGGGCACGGGCCCGGCGACGAGCTCGGGCCCGTCTATGCCCGCGGCGCCGCGGAAGTGGCGGCACGCGGACTGCACACAGCCCTCACCGGGCTCCGGTGGGACGTGCTCTTCGGCGAGCAGCTGCCCGGAGACGAGCGCTGGAACGAGCACTTGAATGGGAGCACGTGGCGCCGAGAGTCGAGCCCTGTCCTCCGCGTTCCGGACGGCGGCTGGGAGGCGTACCTCGCCGGGCGCAGCGCGAACTTCAGGCAGCAGCTGCGACGCCGTACGCGCGAGCTCGAGCGCCGTGGAAGCGTGCGGTTGCGGCTGGCGGACGAGACCTCGCTCGAGCGCGACCTCGACACGCTCTTCGCCCTCCACCGTGCCCGCTGGGGCTCGCGCCGGACCGACTTCGCCGACACCCCGTTCCAGCGCGAAGCCGCGGGCACGGCACTGGAGCGGGGATGGCTGCGACTCTGGCTGCTCGAGCTGGACGGGCGGCCGGTCGCCGCCTGGCACGGGTTCCAGGTCGGGGCGGTCACGAGTTACTATCAAGCGGGGCGCGACCCGGCCTACGAGCGGCTCTCGGTCGGCTTCGTGCTGTTAGCGCACACGATTCGCTCGGCGCTCGAGGAAGGGGCGACCGAGTACCGCTTCGGCCGCGGGGCCGAGGAGTTCAAGTTCCGTTTTACGCACGAGGACCCCCGGCTCGAGACGGTCGCCCTCGCGCAGGGCATCGCGGGTCGCCTCGCGCTCTGGGCCGGAGCCGCCGCCCGCGCGGGCACGAGACTCGGGCGCATCGTCGGTTCACGGATACGCTAGGCCGAAGTGCCGGCCGGGGAGACGCGCAGCATCACACGGGCGCTTGCCCGCCATTACCCCTTCATGCCGTTCCGCGGACGAGTGCCCCTGCTCCGGGGATCGGTCGACCAGATCCCGGACGGCCGTGTGGTCGACACCCGCGAAGGTCTGCGTATCAGGGTGGCACGCGACGGGATGTACAAGGACGTGTACTTCTGGGGCGATTACGCGCCCTACCACACGAAGATCTACAAGCGGATCGTGCGTCCGGGTGACGTCGTCTTCGACGTCGGGGCGAACTTCGGGTGGTTCACTGCTCTGTTCGCCCGCTGGGTGGGCGAACACGGACGCGTGCACGCCTTCGAGCCCGTTCGGTTCATCCACGAGCTCGCGGTCGAGACACTCGCCCTGAACGGCGTCGGCTCTCATGTCCACCTGAACCAGCTCGCCCTGGGGAGGGAGCAAGGCTCGCTCGCGATTCACACCTTCGAGGGCCTCCCGCACGGGCATGCGACGGCGTCCGACCTCGGTCGCACCGACACCGTGCGGCACCGGTGCGAGGTCAGGCGTCTGGATCAGTACTGCATGGACAACGGCGTCGACACCATCCGGTTCATGAAGGTCGATGTCGAGGGCTTCGAGCCGGACGTCTTCGCAGGCGCAGAGCGCATGCTGACCGCACGCGATGCGCCGGTGATCGCGTTCGAAGTGAACGGCGAATGCCTGCGCGCACGCGGGCTCGCATCGGTCGACGTCATCGATCCGCTACGGGAGTTTGGATACTCGCACTTCTACCGGTTCTCCACTCGTATGGGGGTGCGCCCATTCCAGTCGGTCGACTTTTCGGACGGTGACTGCTTGGCGGCCAAGACCTCCCAAATCGGAGCCTTGACCTCCGCGCTTCGAGCAAGTCGGCTATTTCGGTGATCGGGCGACCGAGAGAACGCAACGCAACATCGAGGATGCTCATCTCCGTCACAATTCCCGTCTACAAGCCGCGCAGCGAATACCTGACAGCGGCGCTGAGGTCTGCGCTCGACTCGGTTCCGCGCGACGCCGAGGTCATCCTTGTCCTCGACGCCGCCGGCGGCGACGTGCCCGAGATCGAGGTCCCGGAGGGTGTCCGTGTCGACGGGGGCGCGGACGAATCCGGCCTGGCCGCAACCTGGAATAGATGTCTCCAGACCGCAGCCGGAGAGCTCGTCCACATCCTCCACCAGGACGATCTCGTCACCCGTGACTTCTACACCGCGATTCTCGAGGCTCGGCTGAATCGACCGGACGCCTCGCTCTTCGCTTCCGGTTTTCGGAGCATTTCGCCGGAGTCAGGCGTCGACAGTGTCCGGGACACACCTCTGGCGTCAGCCGAGAAGCGCACGACACACCTCACCGGCGCCGACGCTGCACGGTTCCTGCTCGGAAGCAATCGGCACTGCTGCGGGAGCGTGGTGCTCCACCGCGAGAGAGCCCTCTCGCTCGGCGGTTTCTCAGACGCGTATCCTCATTCGCCCGACGAGGAGGCGTACCTCCGCATCGCCGCTCACGGTGGACTCGTCTTCTCGCCGGAGGCGCTGTACCTGGCAAGGCAACACGACGACCAGGCTCGGCTCCGATCATGGTCCCGTCCCGACTTCGTCGCGACGTACAGGCGCAGCCGGCTCGACGGCGCGAGGGGATACGGCAGCGAGACTCAGTCTTTCGCTCGACGGGTCACCGCCGACCGAATCTGTTCTTCGATGGTTACGCTGGCCGCTGCAAGGCAGCGGCGCCGAGCGATTCGCGGTGTTCTTCAACTGCTCGACTTGGATCGATCCCTGGTGCTGCATTGGCGCGTGTGGGCGACGCTGTGCGTACTGCTGGTGCCGGGAGGGACTCGGCTCGCATTGAGACGTCGGGCCAGACTCAAAGACTAACCACGTCAGATTATTGGCTGCCCGCCGCGTGGTGCGCCTGCACGCGGGCGGTCGAGAGGGCGCTCGCGTAGACGGCGACCTCGTCCACCCGGCCCGGCAGGAAGTAGTCGGGGGGGCGATCGGTCGCGCCGCTCGCCACACGCAGGGGCCGCTGCGT
>JBOHBD010000308.1:0-7230 GCA_050698195.1 Gaiellaceae bacterium | reverse complement strand
GAGGTGCCGAGGGCGATCTAGATCGTGCGCTCGAGCTCGGCGAGCGGGCGCTCGAGCTCTGGGTTCCGGGGACGAGACCCCTCGACCTGCGGCACCACCTACATCTGCATGCGGACACGACCTATTGGGTCGGTCAGTACGAACGCTCGGTCGAGCTCTCGAGGCAAACGCGTGCCCTGGCCAGCGACGTTCACAGCGCCGAGTCCCTCCTGCGCGGCGGGGGGCTCGAGGCCGTCGCGCTCGCCGGGCTCGGGCGCCATGAGGAGGCGATCGCCATCTGGGACGAGCTGTTCGGGATCGCCCGCGAGCTCGGCCAGAACACGCGGGTCCTCCTCAACTACTCAGCCCTCGCCTATCGCGAGCTCTACGACCTCGACGAGGCGCGCAGCCGCAGCGAGGAGGCGCTCGAGCTGTCTGCGGCGGAGACGTTCGGCATGCCCAGGCAGTTCGCCGGTTCCGACCTCCTTTTCACGCGGCTCCTCGCTGGGGACATCGGGGGTGCGCAGGCGGTCTGGCCCTCGTTGTGGGACGAGGCCGAGAAGGCGACGGCCTGGACGACCTGGCTGATAGCCGGGCGGCTCGCATGCGCGCGAGCCGAGATCGCCCTCCACGCGGAGAGCCCGGAGTCTGCGATCGATTGGGCAAGACACGCCCTCGAGATCGCGCGCAGAACGAGGCGGCGAAAGTACGAAGCGCGCTCTCTGACGTTGCTTGGTCAAGCACTTGCGCTGGTCGGTCGCAGGGAGGAGGCATTGGAGTCGCTGCGTTCCGCCGTCGTGATTGCGGACGAGCTCGTCGGGCCACCGGCCCGTTGGCAGGCACGGGCGGCGCTCGGACAGGTTGCGCATGCAGTGGGCGACGACCTCGCGGCCGGCGTGGCGTACGAGGAGGCGCGGAACCTGATCGAGACGTTCGCCGGCACGCTGGCGCGGGAACGCGCAGCGCATCTTCTCGCTGCACCTCCGGTCGAGGAGATCCTCTCGCTGGCGGGCCGCAGACCTGCCGCCTGATTCCTCGCACGAGCTTCGCTGTCGTGCGCGCCGTGATGTCAGATGTCGTCTGCGCCGAATCTCCGCCGCCGCGTTCACGCGTCCCCAGGGATGTGTCGGGTGCCCGGGACGATTGCCCTTGAATCGAAGTCAGGATTGAAGCCGGCGCCCGGACTCGGACCGGAGACACGTTCGGAACGAGACAACGACGAGTGCGGACAAATGGAAACCCCCGCATTTGGGGCTAATCTAGAGCCGGCGCGCGGACTCGAACCGGGGACCCGTTCATTACGGCGTTGATCACCTGTCGGCTTCAATCGTGCCCAGGGCGGCGAAGGCGCATGAATCCGAGGAGTGCACAAGGCCACGGTGGCGGCCGAAGACCATGCACGGCAAACACGTAGACCCCACGTAGACCCGGTGGTAGGCGAGTTCGGTGAGCCCCGCGGCTCTCGCGGTCGTCCGTCGTCGAGCCCATGCCTTCCTGAACGGGGGCCACCCGGGCTGGAGCTGCCACCTGCGATCGCGAGCACGAGCCCGCGCCGCCCGTCGAGTCCGAGCTGGCGTTGGTGTGAAAGCACAACTGTTTAACCCGTGCGCACGCTCCCGCCGTTACTTTCCAGTTACCGGGGCAATGCCGAGGAGGAGGATCCTCGCAGCGTGCGATCGCCTGCAGTCCTCGCCGTCACGTTCCAAGCGAGACAGCTCGTCTCGATGTTGAAACGAGTGCTCCCTCCTCCTACCCTCGTGCTATGGCGAACGAGGTAGCCGCCGATCCGCACGTCGGCTCCGAGCTCGCCGGCTACCGGATAGAGGCACTCCTCGGCCGGGGCGGGATGAGCGTCGTCTACCTCGCGGAGGATCTCGCGCTCGGGCGCATGGTGGCGCTCAAGCTTCTCGCCCCGGAGCTCTCGAAGGACCGTCGTTTCCGCGAACGGTTCCGACTCGAATCGAGACTCGCCGCCTCGATCGACCATCCGAACGTGATCCCGATCTACGAGGCGGGCGAGGCCGAAGGTCAGCTCTTCATCGCCATGCGCTACGTCGAGGGCATCGATCTGAAGCGGCTCCTCGACCAAGAGGGAGCCCTCGAGAGCGAGCGCGCCGTCCGCCTCCTCGCCCACATCGCCGAGGGGTTGGACGCGGCCCATGCCCGCGGGCTTGTGCACCGCGACGTCAAGCCCTCGAACGTGCTTCTGACGACCCAGGCAGACCGCGAGCACGTGTACCTGGCGGACTTCGGGCTGACGAAGACGTCCGCGTCGGCCGAGGATGCCGCCCAGACGGCTCACCTCTCGGGGACGACCGACTACGTCGCGCCCGAGCAGATCAGGGACGGAACGGCGGGCGCCGCGGCGGACGTCTACGCCCTCGGCTGCCTCTTCTACGAGTCGCTGACGGGCCGTGTCCCGTACCCCCGAGCCTCCGAGTTCGAGACACTCTGGGCGCACGTCGACGAGCCGCCGCCGAAGCCGAGCGAGATCCGTCCCGAGCTTTCGTCTGCCTTCGACCGCGTGGTTGCGACCGCGCTCGCCAAGGACCCCGCGGAGCGCTATGCGAGCGGAGCGGAACTGGCCTCCGCGGCACGCATGGCGCTTCCGGCGGGCACGCGCCTCGGGCACCGAGCCGTCGTTCTCGCGGTCGCTGTCCTCGCCGCGACCGTCGCCGCGACCGTTGTCGTGGTTCGCGGCGGGGACGAGGCCTCGACTACGGCGCCCACGCTCGAGCTGCCTGGTCCAGCGCTCCAGCGCGTCGACCCCGACGACCTGCATCTTGCGGCCACGATGAAGATCGGCGCAGCAGTGGTCGTTCGGGGAGAACAAGAGCGAGCGGAGCCGGTCGACGTCGCCTTCGGCCACGGCGGCGTTTGGCTCGCCAGCGGCACCGGCCCGAGCTTCTACCGGTTCGACCCGGAGACGAGCGAGTTGACCGAGGGGCGCGCGATGGACGGCATCGAGGCAGGAATCGCCGTCGGCCCGACCTCGGTGTGGCTCGTCACGCACGGACTCGAGGGGGAAGGTCTTCTGGTCCAGCTCGACCCCGAGCAGGCTTCGGCCGGAGCTACGATCGACCTGCGCGAGCTGGCCTCCCGGGCCGGCGGGCCGACGCCGGCCCCGGTCAACGTCATCGGCGCGGTGATCGCGGACCCCGCCTTCGCAGACTCCGCTGGCTTCGCCGGGTGGGTGGCGGATGTCGCGGAGGGCTCGTTGCGACAGCTCCGGCGCGATCAGGCGGGCAGCCGCTACGACGCGATCGAGACCGAGGGAACGCCCCTCGCCCTTGCGGTACGGGACGATGTGTTGTGGGTCGCCCAGAAGGGCGAGGTGCTGCAGGTGCGGATCGATCGTTCAGGCGACCATCGGGTGGCGTCGCGGACTCCCGTTGCCGGCACGCCGGTCGCCGTCGCTGCGGGAAAGGACGGAGCCTGGGTCGTTAGCCGACAGGGCGACCTCTCTCGAATCCGACTGGGCGGAGGCGTGGCGGTTGCGGTCGAGGCGATGGGGCGATCGGTCGACCTCGAGCTCGCCGACGAATCGCTGTGGCTCCTCCTTCAAGACGGGAGGCTCCTTCGCCTCGACCCCCGGTCGGGAGCGATGCTGGGCAGCGTAAAGGTCGGGAACAATCCGGCTGCGCTCGCCGTGGGCGGCGGCGCGATCTGGGTCGCCGTACAGGGCGGCGATCGACGCCGCGACTTGCCTCGCCAGTACAGGACTGTGTCGGGCGAAGACCTGATCCCCGGCGCGTGCTCACCGGGACGCACGAGGTGTCTCGTCGCGCTCTTTCGTGAGCTTAGAGCGGGTGACGGCACGCGAGGTATTTTCGAGGCCGCCTGGCGAACGCATCGTGTCGCGGGCGGCTCGATCAGATGCGAGGGCAAGAGGTACCGCGGACCGGTGACCGCGGATGTCAGGAACCCCGGCACGGGCAAGATGCGGATCGTCGGCTGGGGAACGCTCGCTCTTCGCCTCGAGCGCTGGGTGTCCGCGTCCTCCACGAGCGAGGTGGCCGCGGGCGGACCGTTGTGCGGCGTCGCTACGGGCACCTGGCTCGGGACGACCGGCGTGCTGAAGGGAGCCGAGGGGCGGTTCACCTTCATCCGCCGGGAGCCGCGAGAGGAACGCATCGTCCTCCGTTAGGACGGGCCTCTCTCCGCGCCAGAGTCGGCCAGGCTCCACGTGTATCTGGTCAGACGCTCGGGCGGCGTGAGGCCGCCCGGGCGAAGCCCGCGGCGAACAAGAAGGGTTGGCGAGCGGGCGCTCGTCGCCAGCGTCAGCCGACGGGCCCCGACGCCCTCCCGCGACCAGCGCTCCGAGAGACCCAGCACGAGCAAGCCGGCGTCGTCGGCAGCCGCAAGCACAGCCTCCTCCCCGGGGGGAACGAGCAACGGCTTCGCCGAGATCCCGACCGCCCGCTGGACGACGAGCGAGACGCCGGCGAGCAGACGGCTCGCATCCCGCTTGCCCGACTTGGGCTTCGCAGTCGAGCCGAGCAGTCGAAGCGTCGCTCGGTGTGCGGCGGCGATCCAGGCGCCGAGCTCGACCGCTCCCCACTCGTGGTCTCCGCCCCCGAACGGCACGATTATCGGCCGGTCGGCGGCGAGGGAGAGGCCTCTGCCTTCACCGGTCACGAGCACGGCGACGTCGCACGGCGCCTCCCGCCACACGATCTCGAGATCGATCGGAGGGATTCCGTCGACCAGCAGCGACGTCGGAGCATCGATGAGGAGAAGGTCGGTGTCTTGCTCCGAGGCTAACCGGACGAGGTCGAAACCGCGCTCGTTCGACGTGAACGCCGCGACTCGCGCCGGAACACCGCTCTCGGCGAGCACTGCGCGCGCGCGTTCGAGCGCCGCCGTCACGGCTTCCAGGTCCGCCTGCTCTCCGACGACCGCGGCGAGGATGATCTCTCGACCTGGCCGCTTCGCGAGCGGCTCCGCGACTGCGAGCAGCCCGGACACGTTGGCGAGCTGATCCGGGACGACGAGAATCGACCGTTCCGGCGGCCGTTCCCAGGACGCCAAGGCAGAACGCTCGCTGGAAAGCTCGAGCTCGAGGCTCCGATCCTGGCGGAGGATCGCACGCTCGAGCTCCTGAACCGACTGGCTCGGCCCGATTCCCAGCTCCTCGACAAGCACGCGCCTCGTCTTCTGGTAAGCCTGGAGCGCCTCGGCCTGCCGGCCGGATCGGTACAGGGCGAGCATGAGCTGCGCTCGCAGGCGCTCGCGAAACGGGTTCGCGGCGATCAGCTCTTCGAGCTCGCCGACGAGATCCCCGTGGCGGCCGAGAGCGAGGTCGACCTCGATTCGCCGCTCGAGCGCCGCTAGGCGAAGCTCTTCGAGCCGCGCGCCGGCGGAGTGGGCGAAGGGGGCGTCGAACTCGGCGAGAGGCGGTCCCCGCCAGAGGGCGAGCGCCTCGCGCAGACACTCCCCCGCTTCGCGTGGATCTCCGCGCGCGAACGCCTCGTCTCCTCCGGCAACGAGGCGCTCGAAGCGGTAGAGGTCCAGCTGGTCGGTTTCGAGCTCGACGACGTACCCGGGCGCCCGGGTGGTGATCACCGGCTGTGTAATCCCTTCGGCTTCGAGGGCCCGGCGCAGCTGCGAGACCCTGACCTGGACGGCCTTGGTTCCGGTCTGTGGGGGTTCCTCGCCCCAAAGCTCGTCGATGAGCTGCTCGGTAGACAGGACGCGGTTGGCATTGAGGAGAAGCAGAGCAAGGAGCGCGCGCTGCTTCTCCCCGGGAACGGCGAGCCGCCGGGCGCCGTGCCACACCTCAACCGGCCCGAGAATCCGAAACTCCATCCCGTCGCCTAGCACCTGACGCTAGCAGGCTCCAGACCAATGCACGCGCGCGTCGCGCGTTACCGAGGCGTTACCGGCCGCATTCCGGGCCGGTGGACGATCCGAGTCGTCGTGAGCCATCGAGCAAGGGCAGGAGGTTGGTGTCATGAGCTCTCGCCAGGATCGATTCGGGCGCGCGTGTGAATCCTCTGCGACCGGGCCGTGGCTCGCGGCCGCGGTGGCGGCGCTGGCGCTTGCCGTCGCAGGCGTGTCCTGCTCCGGTTCCAAGGAGGGCAGCACTGACCGTCAGGGCGCCGGCGGAACACTTCCCGCAGCCGAGAAGACGCGGCCGTCGGTCGCGCCTTCGGCGTCTGGGCTCGGTACGGAGTACCGCCGGGCGATCGCCCGGATGACGAGGACGAACCACCTTCTCGAGCAGCGACAGGCTGACCTCTATTTCGCGACGCGGGCCGGCGCGCCGGCCGGAGTCATCGCCGATCTCCGCAAGGCAGTCGCGTCACTCGAGCGCCAGTACGCGGACGCGATCGAGGCGATGATCGAGGCTATGCGCTGCCAGGCCTCCGAGTGTCCGGCGCGCGGGTAGAACTACGCGAGTCTCAACCCCACGAGGGCGCCTATCCCGGGCGAAGATCCCGCAAGCTCAGGAAGCCGACGCGCGGACTCGAACCGGGGACCCCCTCATTACGAGCGTTGATCAGGGGTCATCGCCAGTCGCGCCGAGTCGCTGGAAGCCGCATGAATCCAAGGAATCCGTCAAGCCGCGTTGGCGGCCGAAGACCGCGGACGGCAATCACGTAGACCCCGCGTAGACCCAGCAGGCGAGTTCGGTGAGCTCCGCGGGTCTCGTAGGCCGAGGTCCGTTAGCGTCTGGCCACTCGACGGAACGCGGTCTCGCTTCGCCATGCCGACGCTCGACACCGATGGGAAATTGCGAAGGCCCGCCTGGCGTAGGCACGTTGTAAACATCGCTGTAGAGTCCGTCCCTTCAGTAGTGATCCGATAAGGGGAGGTTCCAATGCCCGAGGCTATGGACCCCACGTTCTATCGGTCGCCCACTGCCGCCATTGCCGCCCCGCCGGAGACGCTCGCCTACGTCGCAGCGTTCGACTCGGCCGGTGCGCAACGCGACGCGATGACCGCCGTCGACTGCGACGCCGGATCGCCTACGTACGGTCAGGTCGTCGGCTGGACCGAGCTGCCGACCGCAGGCAACGAGCTGCACCACTTCGGCTGGAACGCCTGCTCCAGCGCGCTCTGCCACGAGGGCCACGCACACCACGGGCTCGAGCGCCGGTACCTCATCGTGCCGGGCCTCCGGTCGTCGCGCACGTACGTGCTCGACACGAAGCCCGATCCACGGTCGCCCCAGGTCGTCCGCACGATCGAGGCCGAGGAGCTCGCCGCCAAGGCCGGCTACTCCCGGCCGCACACCGTCCATTGCGG
>JBOHBD010000307.1:0-13277 GCA_050698195.1 Gaiellaceae bacterium | reverse complement strand
CATCACCTCGACGCCGAACGGCACCCCGCGGTCCTTCCCTTCGAGACGCTCGCGAAGCGTTCCGAGCTGCTCGACGACCGCGTCCAGTGCGTCCTCGCGGCTCCGCTCGAGCAGGAAGCCGGGGTGGAAGACGACCAGCTCGGCTCCGCTCGCGGCAGCGATCCCCGCGCTCCGGTCGAGGGCTCCCACCGCCGACGTGAACTTGCGGCCGCTCGCCTCGACGTGGCCCATGAACCCGAACAGCGGCGCGTGCACCGACAGCACCACATCGTGCTCCCGGGCGAGCTCGCCGAGCCGCTCGGCGAACGGGTAGTCCATCCAGAAGCCGCTCTCGAAGTCGATCTCGCAGGCCGAGTACCCGCGCTCGAGCACGAGCTCGACCGCCGCCTCGGGTGACTCCCGCGACGGGAGCCGGGCAGGGCCGACGCGGATCCGGGACGACACGAGGCCATGCTATTCCCCGCGATGTGATTGGCTCCCGAGCGTGAAAGCCACGATGCTGCTCGCCGACTACGCGGTCGTGTCGGACGGCAAGCTGACGATCGTCGGCGGGGGGTGGTCGCAGACGGGCCCGGAGCCGGCATCGTTCGGGATCGGGCTCCTGATCCAGGTTCCGTGGGACCAGGCGAACACACCGCACGCCTTCTCGGTGGAGCTCCTCGACTCGGACGGCGCCGAGGTCGTCCTCGAGATGACGGAGGAAGAAGAGGAGCAGCCGGTCGCCTTCGGAGGCGAGTTCGAGGTGGGCCGGCCTCCGGGCCTGAAGCCGGGCACGCCGCTCGACTTTCCTGTCGCCGTCAACTCCACTCCGCTCCCCCTCGAGCCCGGCCGCTACGAGTGGCGACTGACGATCGACGGGAAGTCGCGCGAGGACTGGACCCTGCCTTTCACCGTGCGCTCGGAGGAGGCCTAAGCTCCGTCCGACTGCCTGCGTACGCTCGAACCGTGTCCCGTGAGCCCACACGAATCGATCTTCTCGAGCTCGACATCGACCTTCGCATCTCCGACCTCTGGCGCGAAGCCGAGGACGTCTCCGAGTGGAGCCTGGAGGTCGTGGCGGCGTTCATCCGGGCCGCGTACGGCAAGGGCTACTGCGACGCGCTGACCGAGGAGTCCCCTGGCTCGCTCTGCGTTCAGCACGGGTACCGGCTGCCCGAGCGCGTTCGCGCTCGTGGCTGGGCGTAACACGCTTTTCAGCAGCCTTCGCGTCCTCCAGGGCTAGACTTTCGCTGTGGCGAGAAAGGCAAGCCCCGCGCGGCTCGTCATCGCGCTCTTGGTGGCTGCGGTGCTCGCGGTGTTCCTCCTCTACACCTCGATCGCCGGCGGCGGGAACCCCTCGATCGCGCCCAGCGAGCTCGCCGGCCGCACCGGCGAGGTCCAGCTCGCCGGGCTCGTGGTCGGCCCGGTGGCGGGCGACGCCTACGCAGGAGGGCTTCGGTTCCAGCTGAGGGATATCGGCGGCGCGAAGCGAGCCTCCGTGCCGGTCCGCTACGCGGGCTCCGTTCCCGACCTCTTCAAGGTCGGACGGCACATCGTGCTCGACGGTCGGCTCAGGAACGGAACCTTCGTGGCCGAGCCGGGCTCGATGATCACGAAGTGCCCGTCGAAGTACGTCGCCAAGAAGAGCGGCGAGACGTCCTGACGGGACGCCCATGGCCGAGCTGGGTCGTGCCGCCCTCGTCGTCACCTTAGGTCTCTCGGTCTACGCGCTCGTCGCGGGGGCGGCTGCCGCCCGAGTCGGACGCCGCCGGCTGGCGCACTCGGCGCAGAACGCTCTCGTGGCGGCGTTCTTCTCGACGGTCGTCGCCTCGGCCGTCCTCCTCGCGGCCCTCCTCCGTAACGACTTCTCGTTCACGTACGTCGCCCGGACGACGAGCGAGGCGCTTCCGACCGCGTACACGGTCTCGGCGTTCTGGGGTGGGCAGGAGGGGTCGCTCCTGCTGTGGCTTCTCGTCCTGACCGGATTCGGCGCGGCGGCGGTGCGGCTGAACCGGCGCTGGGCACGCGACCTGATCGTCTGGGTCGTCCCCGTCTTCGCCGCCGTCTCGGTCTTCTTCGCGTTCCTCGTCGTCGCGGTCGCGAGCCCGTTCGCCACCCAGGCGGCTCCGCCGGACGGGGCGGGGATGACGCCGAGCCTGCAGAACCCGTACATGCTCGCCCACCCGCCGCTTCTCTACCTCGGCTACGTCGGCCTGACGGTGCCGTTCGCGTTCGCGCTCGGCGCTCTCCTCTCGGGGCGTACGGACGAGCGCTGGCTGGTCGCGACGCGTCGCTGGACGCTCGTCGCGTGGACCGCGCTCGGAGTCGGTCAGCTCCTCGGAGCACACTGGGCCTACGAGGAGGTGGGCTGGGGCGGCTACTACGCCTGGGACCCGGTCGAGAACGCGGCGCTGATGCCGTGGCTCGCGGCGACCGCGTTCCTCCACTCGGTGATGATCCAGGAGAAGCGCGGGATGCTCCGGGTCTGGAACGTCCTCCTCGTGATCCTCGCGTTCTCGCTGTCGCTCTTCGGGACGTTCCTCACCCGGTCCGGCGTCGTCAACTCGATCCACTCCTTCACGCAGAGCTCGATCGGGCCCTGGTTCCTCGCCTTCATCGGGTTGACCGTGGCCGTGTCGCTCGCCCTCGTCTTCCGGCGGCTGCCGCAGCTCGGCTCGCCGACGAAGCTCGAATCCCCGATCTCACGGGAGGCCGCCTTCCTCTACAACAACCTGCTCCTCCTCGCGCTCTGCCTCACGATCCTCTGGGGCGTGGTCTACCCGATGCTCTCGGAGGCGGTGCGCGGGGAGGCGGTCGTGCTCGGCCGGTCGTACTACGACTTCTTCCTGCGCATCTTCGGGCTCCCGCTGCTCCTGCTGATGGGGATCGGGCCGCTCGTCGCCTGGCGCCGCGCGTCACTACGAGGCCTGCTGACGAGCTTCCGCTGGCCGACGGCCGTCGCGGTCGTCACCGGAGCCGTCCTCCTCCTGCTCGGTGCGGGGAGCTCGGTTCCGGGTCTCGTCGCCTACACGTTCTCCTCGTTCGTCGCCGCCACGATCGTGCTCGAGTTCGCGCGGGGTACACGCGCGCGCAGGGCGCTCGGCGCGGAGTCGTGGCCCGCCGCGTTCTCCTCGCTCGTCGCCAGGAACCGTCGCCGCTACGGCGGGTACGTCGTCCACGCCGCGATCGTCCTCCTCGCCGTCGGGATCGCGGGCTCGAGCGCCTTCGACTCCGTCGCCGAGGCGAAGCTCGCCCGCGGCGAGTCGATGCGAATCGGCGACTACCAGCTCGTCTACCGATCGCTGGACGAACGGACGGCGGCGAATGCCACCGAGATTCGCGCCACGCTCGCGGTGCGCCGAGGGGACCGCGACCTGGGGACGCTCGAGGCCGGCAAGAACGCGTACACGATCGAGGAGCAGGTCTCGAACGAGGTCGGGATCCGGAGCGACCCGCTCACGGGCGAGGACCTGTTCGTCATCGCGGAGCAGATCGACCCGGACGGAAGCGTGTACTTCCGCGTCTTCGTGAAGCCGCTCGTGAACCTCATCTGGGTCGCGGGCCTCGTCTTCCTCCTCGGGTCGGTCATCGCGCTCTGGCCCGACGCGCGCGAGCAGCGCCGGCTCGTCGAGCGCACGCGCGAGCTCGGCGTCCCCGCGACGAATTGACATCGGCGTTGCTTCTTGCTGCCCTTCTGGCCGTGACCTGCGTCATCGCCGTTGCGCTGCCCTTCCTCCGGGAGCCCGAGCCCGAGTCCGACACCCTCGACGAGCTCGACGAACCCGAACGCCGCCGCCTGGAGCTCCTCGAGGCGCGTGACCGCGCGCTCGCCGCTCTCAAGGAGCTCGAGTTCGACCACCGGACGGGAACGGTCTCGGACGAGGACTACCGCGCCCTCGTCGGCCCTCTTCGCCGAGACGCGGCCACCGCGTTGCAGGCGCTCGAACGCGACGGGTCGGACCCGCGCACACCCGTGAAGGGACATCCGACCGGTGAGCGAACCTCATGAGCATGCGATGGCGACTCCCCGTCGTCCTCGGTCTCGCGCTCGCTCTCGTCTTCGCCGCGTCGGCGGCGGGCCAGGATCCGGGAGCCGAGAAGGCATCGATCGACGCGCGCATCGCCGCGCTTCAGGCTGAGATCGCTTCAGCGAAGGAGCACGAGGGAGTGCTGACCACGCAGCTCGGAGCTGTCGTGGACGAGCTGCAGGCGGCGCAGTCCGCAGTGGAGGAGGCGCAGGGAAGCCTGAGTCGCCTCGAGGACGAGCTCGCGACCGAGCGGGAACGCCTCGAGCGTCTCACCGAGCGGCTGGAGGAAGAGACGCAGCGCTTGCAGGTCCTCCAGGCCGAGTACGAGCGCGCTGTCGCGATCCTGGAGGCTCGCGTCCGCGCGATCTACATCCAGGAGCCCCCCGACGTCTTGTCGGTGCTCGTCTCGGCCACGAGCTTCGGCGACCTGATCGACAACTACGAGTTCATCAACCGGCTCGGCCTCCAGGATCGGCGGATCGCCAGGCAGGTCGAGGTGGCCAAGGCGAAGGCAGCGGCGAAGCGACGCGCGACCCAGCGTACGCAGCGCCTCGCGGCGGCAACGGTCTCGGTGATCTCCGCGCGCACGGACGAGGCCCGCGCGGTTCGCAACGAGCTCGTGTCGAGCCGCGACACGCTCGCGGCGGCGCGGCGGCTGAAGGCGAGCGCGCTGACGGACGCGCGGGAGTCGCGGGAGCAGTACCTGGCAGAGGTCGAGGCGCTCGCCGCGCAGAGCGCGGTCCTCGCGGCGGCGATCCGGGACGCGCAGGCCGGAGCCGGGTCGACCGGGACAGGCGTCCCCTCGGCCGCCGGCTTCATCTGGCCCGTGAACGGAACGGTCGTCAGCGGCTACGGAATGCGCTGGGGGCGGATGCACGAGGGCATCGACATCACTGCCTCGACCGGGACGCCGATCTGGGCGGCGGCGGCGGGAACGGTGATCTACGCGGGGTGGCTCGGAGGCTACGGCAACCTCGTCGTCGTCGACCATGGGAACGGGCTCTCGACCGCGTACGCCCACGCGTCGGCCATCCTCGTCGCGGTCGGTCAGAGCGTCGCGCAGGGCGAGACGGTCTCGCTCGTCGGCTCGACCGGCAACTCGTCGGGCCCCCATCTCCACTTCGAGGTGCGCGTGAACGGAGTGGCGGTCGACCCGCTGCTCTACCTCTGAGCGGCGCTACGCGGCGGCTTCAGAAGCCGCGTCCGGGAGCTCGCGCGGGACGACGCTGTGCAGGTCCGGGAACGCGCGCCAGCGCTCGTCCAGCCCGAGGCCGTACCCCGCGAAGAGCTCGTCCGGCACGGTGAAGCCGACGTAGCGAAGCGGGATCTCGTCGGCGAGCCTCCGGTACGGCCGGTCGAGGAGCGTCACCGCCGCCAGGCTTGCAGGCTGGCGCAGGGCGAGCGTCCGCCAGAGGAAGTGGAGGGTCAGGCCGGTGTCCACCACGTCCTCGACGACGAGCACGTGCCGGTCCTCGAGCGGCGAGTCGACGTCCTTGAGGAGCCGGACGCCTCCGTCGCGGCCTTCTGCGTACGGGGCGAGCTCGACGAGGTCGAGCGTGTGCGGAATCGGCAGCTGACGCGTCAGATCGGCGAGGAAGACCACGCTCGACTTCAAGGGGGCGATGAGGATCGGGTCGAGATCCGCGTAGTCGCGCGCGATCTCGGCGCCGAGCTCCCCGACGCGAGCGGCGATCTCGGCGCGCGTGAGGTACACGGGCCCGATCTCGCCGTGCTCCGATCGGATCGGGGGTGGAGGCATTAGGAGGCGAGGCGCAGCCGGTAGCGCTGCGCGAGGCGCTCGATGTCGCGCCGGTAGAAGAGCTTGACCTTGACGTCGGGATAGAGTCGCTGAAGCTCGCGGAGCTTCCGGTTCTTGCGCGTGACGAGCGACTGCTTCATCACGGTGACCTCGATGAAGAGGTCCTGCTCCGGGAGGTAGAAGTCGGGCGTGAACGCGCTGACGACGCGTCCCTCGCCGTCACGCGCGAGCACGAACGAATGCGGCTCGTAGTCCCACGGGATTCCGTAGTAGTCGAGGATCTTCGCGCACTCGACCTCGCTCCGGTTGGCGAAGCGTGGCGGCTTAGAGCCGCAATATGCCTGGAAAACGGGACTTTTAACCCGCACCTGCGCCAGGGTAGCAACCGTCTCGGACGACCCTCGACCTCGTAGACTGTGGCCATGGCGAGCCTCGACGGCACCTTCCGCATCGCCCAGATCTCCGATCTCCATTGCGGCGGGCCCTATTTCGAGGTCAGCCTCCTCGAGCGCGCGATCGGCGAGATCAACGAGCTCGAGCCGGACGTCGTCGTCTGCTCGGGGGATCTCACGACGTTCGGGTTCCGGCACGAGTACCTGACCGCGCGCGAGTACCTCGACCGCCTCGACTGCGACTCGATCGTCGTCGTCCCGGGCAACCACGACTCCCGAAACGTCGGCTACGTGCACTTCGAGGAGATGTTCGGAGAGCGGAACTCGGTGTTCCGCAAGCGAGGGGTCGCGATCGTCGCCATCGACTCGAGCGAGCCCGACCTCGACCACGGGCAGATCGGGCGCGGGCGCTACCGCTGGATCGAGGAGCAGTTCGCGGAGGAGCCCGCCGACCTGCGGATCTTCGTCCTCCACCACCATCTGCTCCCGGTGCCCGGCACCGGGCGCGAGCGAAACGTCGTCTACGACGCCGGTGACGCCATCGAGTGCCTGCAACGGGCGGGCGTGCGGCTCGTGCTCTCGGGGCACAAGCACGTTCCCTACGTGTGGCGGCTCGAGGATCTCTTCGTCGTGAACGCGGGCACCGTGTCCTCGCTGCGCCTGCGCGGAAACACGAGGCCCTGTTACAACGTCATCGAGATCGCCGATCGTAAGGTCGACGTCTGGCGGCGCCATCCGTTCCACGGCGAGCTCAAGCTCGTCTCCTTCTCGCTCGACACGCTCGAGTACGCCAAGTTCACCGGCGCGATCGAAGACGAGGTCACCGCGAAGACGTGAGAGCCTTGAGAGCTCTCGCGATCGTCGACGGCGAGCACTACCCTTCCGTCGTCCGCGACGCCCTCGCCGAGCTTCCGTACGACGTCGTCGCGGCCGTGCTCGTCGGGGGCATGGAGAAGCTGCGGGGCGGAGAGGGATACGGCGTTCCGCTCGCCGAGGACGTCCCCGCGGCGATCGAGCGATACCGGCCCGAGATCGTCCTCGACCTCTCCGACGAGCCCGTGCTCGGGCCGGTCGAGCGCTTCGCGCTCGCCAGCCGCGTTCTCACGTACGGCATCCCCTACGCCGGCGCCGACTTCCGCCTCGACCCTCCCGAGCTCGAGCCGTTCGGCCTCCCGTCGATCGCCGTCGTCGGCACCGGCAAGCGCGTGGGGAAGACGGCTGTCACGGGCCACCTCGCCCGGCGCCTGGCGCTCGACCGGCGGGTCGTCGTCGTCGCGATGGGGCGTGGAGGCCCCGCCGAGCCCGAGACGATCTTGGTCCCACCCACGGTCGAGGCTCTCGTCGAGCTGTCGCGGGGTGGTCGGCACGCCGCCTCCGACCATCTGGAGACGGCGGCGCTCGCCGGCGTCGAGACGGTGGGCTGCCGCAGGGCAGGCGGGGGGCTCGCGGGAGCGGTCTTCGTATCGAACGTCCACGAGGGCGCGCGCGCGGCGGCCGACCTCGGGCCCGACGTCGTCGTCTTCGACGGCAGCGGCGCAGCCCTGCCTCCTGTCGCGACCGACCGGACGGTCGTGGTGGTAGGCGGCCACCAGAGCCCGGCGGTCGCGGCCGGCTACCTGAACGCGTTCCGCCTCCTGCTCGCCGACCTCGTCGTGGTGACGATGGCCGAAGCGGGCTCGGGCTGGGAGCTCGTCCGCGATGCGGTTCGCTCGGTCGTGCCGGAGCGGGTCGAGGTCGTCGCGACCGTGTTGCGCCCGCGCCCGGCGAGCCCGGTCCGCGGCCGCACGGTCGCGTACTTCTGCACCGCGTCCCCGGTCGCCCATGCCGTTCTCGAATCCCACCTCGCGAACGAGCACGGCGCCGACGTCGTCCACGTCTCCGGGAACCTCGCGGATCGTGACGCGCTCCGGGCGGAGCTGCAGCACCTCGAGGCGGAGGTGTTCCTCGTGGAGCTGAAGGCCGCCGCGGTGGACGTCGTCGCGGAGCTCGCGCTCGCCCGCGGAGCCGAGGTCGTGCTCGCCGCCAACGACACTCTCGCGATCCCGGGAGGGCCGGACCTTGACGAGATGCTGCTGGCCGTGGCACGAATAGGACAGTGACCGAACGCCGTCACGTCATTCCGCTGCCGTTCGGGGACGAGATCCCGTTCTCGAAGGGGCTCCTGGCGCGTGCGCTCGTCGTCACCGGCCTCGACACCGAGCGCGCGTACGCGATCGCGAATCGCGCCGACCGCGATCTCGTGGAGCGGGGCGCCGGGTCGCTCGATCTCGACCGGCTCGGGGAGCTCGCCGCCGACGTGATCGGCGACGAGGATGCCGCGACGACGGTCGGCCGGCTCAAGCGGCTCGACGCGCTCCAGCGCCTCGAGCAGCCGCTCCTGCTGCTCATCGGCGGCGCGACCGGCACCGGGAAGTCGACGATCGCCACCGAGGCGGCGCACCGGCTCGGCATCACTCGCGTCACCTCGACGGACTTCATCCGCCAGACGATGCGGGCGTTCTTCTCCGAGGAGTTCATGCCGTCGGTTCACTACTCGAGCTTCGAGGCCCGGCTCGCCCTGACGAGGGCGGAGGAAGAGGAGTCCGGCGACGCCGCGATCCTCGGCTATCTCGACCAGACGAGGAACGTCCTCGTCGGCGTCCAGGCCGCGCTCGAGCGGGCCGCGACCGAGCGCTGGTCGATGGTCCTCGAAGGCGTCCATCTCGTGCCCGGGATGGTGGCCACGGACTTCCCCGGCGCGTTCGTCGTCCAGTGCGTGGTCGCGATCGAGGACGAGAACCTGCACCGCAGCCACTTCTGGGTGCGCGAGTACGCGACGGAGGGGCTGCGCCCGCTCGACAAGTACCTCGACCAACTACCGCAGATCCGCCAGATCCAGGACTACCTCGTCGAGCGCGCGCGGCGCTACGACGTGCCCGTGATCGCCAACGACTCCCTCGACCGGGCGCTCGGAGACGTCATGGACCTCGTTCTCCGCAGCGCCGACCAGTTCGTCGGCGCGGTCTGAGCGTCTCCCGTCTCTAGACTTCTCTCGATGGTGACGCGCGAAGACGTGGTCGAAGCCCTGCATCAGGTCGAGGACCCGGAGCTCGGCATGGACATCGTGGAGCTCGGGCTGATGTACGACGTCGAGGTGGACGGCGGAAACGTGAAGATCGTCTACAGCCTCACGTCGATGGGATGCCCGGCCGGGCCGATGATCGCAGACGGGATCCTCGATGCCGCGCGGTCGGTTCCGGGCGTCGAGGCGGCCGAGGCCGAGCTGACCTTCGACCCTCCCTGGACGCCCGACAAGATGTCGGACGACGCGAAGTTCATCCTCGGCTTCGGGTAGCCGTTCATCCCGGTATCTGCAGGACGACCTTGCCGAACTGCGCGCCCGACTCGAGGCGCTCGTGGGCGCTCGCCGCCTCGGCGAGCGGGAAGACGCTGTCGACGTGCACCCGTGCGCGCCCCGCACGGATGAGCTCGTAGGCCGCCTCGAAGTCGGCCGGCATCCCCATCGTCGAGCCGTAGACGACGAGCTGCTTCCACCAGAGCCGGTAGAGGCGTGCCGGTGGGCTGTGCCCCGAAGTGGCGCCGCAGACCACGATGCGGCCCTCCGGCGCCGCGGCCGCGAGCGAGCGTTCCCAGGTCGCTTCGCCCACCGTCTCGACGACGACGTCGACGCCCCGTCCGCCGGTTGCCTCGCGCGCCGCTTCGACGACGTCGCCGTCGGCGTGATTGACGGCGGCGTCGGCGCCGAGCGTCCGGGCCCGCTCCAGCTTCTCGGCGATCGACGAGGTGACGATCGTGCGTGCCCCGAGCGCGCGGCAGAGCTCGAAGGCCGCGAGGGCGACCCCGCCGCCGATCCCCCAGAGGAGGACCCACTCGCCTTCGCGGACGGATGCCTTCGTCACCAGCATGCGATGAGCCGTCTCGAAGACGAGCGGGAACGCGGCACCCTCCTCGAACGAGAGCGAGCCGTCGAGGGGGTAGAGCTGCGTCGCGGGAATCGCCTTGAGCTCGCAGTGCGTTCCGTCCGTGTGCTCGCCGACCACCGTGATGCGCCCGTCCTGGGGGATCCCGGGGTTCAGGACGACGCGATCGCCGGCCTCGAAGCTCTCGACCCCGTCCCCGAGCGCGGCGACGACTCCGGCTCCGTCGGCGCCCAGGATCCGCGGCTTCGGGACGGACGGGAGCCCCTTGCGGACCCAGATGTCCAGGTGGTTGAGGGCGGCGGCACGCATTGCGACGAGCACCTCGCCCGGCCCTGGCTCCGGATCCGGGACGTCCTCGTAGCGGAGCACCTCCGGGCCGCCGTCCTCGTGAATGCGAACGGCCTTCACGAGGCAGAATCCTCGCATGACCGCCGCCGAGCTGAGCCGGCTGGCCGCAGACGTCGGCCTGGACGTCGTCGGAGCGGCGCCCGTCGCCCCGTACGAGGAGACCGAGCGCCACATCCGGGAACGCAAGGCGAGAGGGCTCTTCGCGGACATGCGCTTCACGATGGCGCGGCCCGACGTGTCGTGCCATCCCGAGCACCTCCTCGAGGGCGCGAAGACGATCGTCTCCGCAGCGCTCTGCTACTACGAGCCGGCACCAGTGCCCGGACCCGGGGCAGGGCGGCTGGCCCGCTACACGTGGCGGGACGCCTACGCCGAGCTGCGACGGGGCCTCGAGGAGGTCGGCGCGCGGCTCGGCGGCGCGTACCTGGTCTACGTCGACGCGAACGAGCACGTCGACCGCGAGGCGGCCGTCCGCACGGGCGTCGCCTTCCACGGGAAGAACACGATGGCCATCACCCGCCGCTTCGGATCCTGGGTCGTCCTCGGGACGCTCGTCACCGACGTCGAGATCGAGGCGACGCCGCCGCTCGAGCTCGACTGCGGCTCGTGCCGGCTGTGCATCGACGCCTGTCCCACGGGTGCGCTCGACGAGCCCGGGGTCCTCGACGCGACGAGGTGCCTCTCGTACTGGACGCAGGCTCCCGCGCCGGTTCCCGAGGAGTATCGGGCGGAGCTCGGGGACTCGGTGTACGGGGGCGACATCTGCCAGGAGGTGTGCCCCTGGAACCGCGGGATCGAGAAGCGGCGCGCCGGATCGCAGCCGGCGGCTGCATCCACCCCGACCGTGTCGCTGCGCGACTGGCTCGCGCGTGACGGCGGCGACCTCGTCGCCGACCTCGACCGCCTCTACGTCCCCCGCAACGATCCGCGCTGGCTCCGCCGGAACGCGCTCCTCGCGGCGGGGAACGTGGGAGACCCGGAGCTCGTGCCCGCCGTGGAGCGCTACTCGGGCGACGACGACCCCGTGCTGCGCGACGCCGCGACGTGGGCGCTCGAGCGGATCGCCGCGCGATCGGCGTGACCGCGCGCGCGGGTCGAGAGCGCCTCGCGATCCTCGTCCACGAGGTGCGCAGCCCGGTCGCCGCCCTGGCAGCCATCGCCGAGACCTATCCCGACCGGAACCTCGATCGCGCATCGCGCCGGTCGCTGGCGACGCTCGTGCTCGCCGCATGTCACGGGATCGAGCGGGTCGTGACGGACGCGACTGTGGCATCGGTGCGACCGCAGGAAGTCGACCTTGCCCGTCTGGTCGTGGAGACGGCTGCCGCGGCGCGTCTGAACGGGGCGAACGTCCGGGCCGACGTCGAGGCGGGGGTGCCGGGGCTCGCGGCCGATCCGCTACGGCTCCGGCAGGCGCTGGACAACCTCGTCTCGAACGCAATCGCGCACTCGCCGCCCGGGGCGGAGGTCGTGATCGGCCTGCAGGCGCGGGACGCCGACGTCGTCGTCTCCGTCGCCGACAGCGGGGAGGGAGTCCCGGAGGACGAGCAGGAGCGCATCTTCGAGGCCGGTGTCAGGCTCGACACCGGTCGCCCGGGCTCGGGGCTCGGGCTCGCCGTCGCTCGCGCGATCGCCGAGGCGCACGGAGGAGACCTGACCCTCGAGTCGTCCCCTGGTGCGGGCGCCACGTTCACGCTCGTGCTCCCGCTTCGATCGCCGTAGCGGTCGCGTCAGCGGCGCGTGGGGACGCGCACGGACTCGCGCTGTAGCCGCCGCGCACGCTTGGCGACGACGTCGCGCAGGCGCTGCGGCTCGAGCACGACCGTCTCGCCGCGGTCCGCGAGAACCTCGGAGAGCAGCCACTCCTCGGTCTTGTACGGGACGTCGGCGATCGCGGACCCGTCGGTGAGCGGGCGGGCGCCCCGCTCGAGCTTCCAGCGCGCGACCGCCGGCGAGTGGTGCAACCGGGCGACGCGCGGGTTCCGCAGGTACGACGGGTCGAATCCTTCCCGGGGCTCGAAACGCTCGTCGGTGAGGAGCGCCGAGCGCATCCGGTCGAGACGGAACGTGCGTGCGGCGTCGACCGTGCGATCCCACGTGTGGACGCGCCAGACTGGCAGCTCCCGCTCGATCGTGTACGGCTCGACGCGCCGCAGCGACGGGCTCTCGTCGCCTTCCTTCATGTACTCGAGCTCGACGATCCGATGCTTCTCGGCCGCTTCGCTCAACACCTTGACGAGCGCCTCCTCGGGCGATGCGTCGCGCGGCGCCGGGGTTGCCGCGAGATCGAAGCGCCCGAACGTCTCTTCCAGCTTCCGCCGGACGCGCCGGAGGGGCCTGTGGGCGTCGGCCGCGATCGTCGGGCCCACGTACTCGATCGCGAGGCGGATGGCGCGCGCCTCGAGCGGAGTGAGCTTCGGGGGTCGGCGGAAGACGTCCCCGTACAGCTCCTTGTCGACGCGGACGACGTCGCCGTCGTGCTCCGCGTAGACGGCGTAGCACCCGCCACCGAAGTTGACGAGGTTGAGGAGCGAGAGGTGGTCCTGGAGCTCCTCGAGGGGAATCGAGACGCGTCCTGCGAGCTCGGCCGCGTCGAGCACGGCCGTTCGCTCCTCCCCGCACGCGGCGAGGAGCTGCGCGAGGAGCGCCTGGAGGACGCCGAAGCGCTCGGGCGCCACCGGGCCGGACGGCCGCTCGGGCAGCGGTTGACGCGGGTCGCTCCGCTTCAGGCCCGCCGGGACCGGCGCCTCGCCCGAGTGCGACTCGGCGAGGCGAGCCAGCCCGTCGGCCACGGACTCCCGGAGCTCCTCCGGCTCGAGTGCGACTGCCCGGCCGTTCTGGCGGAGAACCC
>JBOHBD010000306.1:0-9547 GCA_050698195.1 Gaiellaceae bacterium | reverse complement strand
GCCCCCACCGGCCCCTTGAAGGGGAGCGGCGAGATCATGAGGGCTGCGGAGGCCCCGTTGATCGCGAGGATGTCGTGCGGGGTGATGAGGTCTGCCGAAAGCGTCGTGCAGATGACCTGCACCTCGTTCGTGAAGCCCTTCGGCCAGAGCGGCCGGATCGGGCGGTCGATCATGCGCGCGGTGAGGATCGCCTTCTCGGTCGGGCGCCCCTCGCGCTTGAAGAAGCCGCCGGGAATCTTGCCGGCGGCGTACATCCGCTCCTCGACGTCCACCGTGAGCGGGAAGAAGTCCGCCTCCGGCCGCGTGTCGGGACGGCCGACGGCCGTCGCGAGGATCATCGTGTCGCCCGAGCGGACGGCGACCGCGCCGTCGGCCTGCTTGGCGAGCTTGCCCGTCTCGAAGACGATCTCCTGATCGCCCACGTCGACGGACACCGTGGCATGACGCCCGGTGCTAACTGTGCTCATGTGAGGTATCCCTTCACCTTTCCGTTGTGTGCGGAAGGTGGAGGTTTGAGCCAGTCCCGGCGTTTTCGGAGCTCGCTCAAACTTCCACCTTCCCTCGACGGGAGCCCTACCGTCTCAATCCGAGCTCCTTGATGAGGGCTCGGTAGCCCTCGATGTCCTTCCGTTGCAGGTAGTCGAGGAAGCGCCGGCGGCGCCCGACGAGCTTCAGGAGCCCGCGACGGGAGTAGTGATCCTTGGGATGCGTGCGCAGGTGCTCGGTGAGGTCGTTGATCCTCCGGGTGAGGAGGGCGATCTGCACCTGCGGCGAGCCCGTGTCCGCGGGGCCCGAGCCGTGCTTCTCGATGACTTCCAGCTTCGCTTCCTTAGTGAGGGTCAACGGAGCTCCTCTCGTAGACGACTCCGCAATCCCCGCCCCGCGTGAAGGAAGAAGCACGCCGGAGCCGCGACTGCGGTCTCGCGGAAGGCTAGCAGCAGCGCGCTGGAGCCTTGTAGCAAGACTGGTACTTGGCAGGATGCGCGCATGCGAGCCGGAGTCGCAGCCGGCCACCCTGCGACCGCAGAGGTCGGGGCGGAGATCCTCGCGGAGGGCGGGACCGCCGCGGACGCCGTCGTCGCCATGTGTCTCGCCTCGTGCGTCGCCGAGACCGTGATGAGCGGGCTCTTCTCGGGCTGCCACGCGATCGCCTTCGACGGGTCGCGGGTGCTGAACCTGGACGGGTTCGCCGCCGTCCCGTCCGGGCGGGGCGACGTCCTCGAGGTCCCTGTGCCGTTCGGCGACGAGATCGTCGTCTACTCGATCGGCCCCGCGTCCTCGGCGGTGCCCGGGCTTCCGGCAGCGCTCGGGGAGCTCTGGGAGCGTCTCGGCCGGCTGCCCTGGCCGCGTCTCGTCGAGCCTGCACTCGGCCTCGCGCGTGGCGGACTCCCGCTCCCCGAGAGGCTCGAGCGCTCGCTCGCGATGCTCGCCGACGTCTTCTCGCGCGAGCGCGGGAACGAGCTCTTCGTCCGCGAGGAGCGGATGCTGCAGGCGGGTGAGCTCCTCGACCAGCCCGGCCTCGTCCAGACGCTCGAGGCACTCGCCGAGGAAGGCGCCGCGAGCGTCTACCGCGGCTCCCTCGCAGAAGCACTGCTCGGCGTCGACGGCATCGTCCTCACCGCCGCAGACCTGCGGAGCTATCGCGCGAAGTGGGCGGATCCCGCGTTTGCGGGCTTCCAGGGGCATCGCGTCGCCACGCGGAGCGGGCTCTCCGGTGTCCCCGAGCTCCTCTCGGGCTTTCCCCGGCTCACCGGCCTCTCCGTTCGCGACCGGGTGCTGACGCTCGTCCACGTGCTCGAGACGCGCCAGAGCGGTGGCCAGCACACGACGAACATGGTCGCGGTGGACGGGCGCGGTCGCGCCTGCGTCCTCACCCACTCGCTCGGAGTCGGTGCTGGAGTCTGGGTGCCCGGCTTCGACGTCCAGCTCAACAACCTCCTCGGCGAGAGCGACATCGCCGTCGGCGCCCCGCAGCCCGGAGATCACCTCGAGAGCAGGATGGCGCCGAGCCTCGCGTTCGACGACCTGGGGCTAGCACTCGCGATCGGCGCGGCGGGAGCGACGAGGCTTCGCACGGCGCTCACGACGGTTCTCGCGGGCGTCCTGGACGAGGGCCTCGCTCCGGAGGATGCGGTGTCACGCCCGCGGGTCCACCCCACTCCGGACCTGGTCGACGCCGAGCCCGGAGTCGACGAGACCGCCCTCGCCGAGCTCGAGGCGCGCGGCCGCACGGTCCGGCGCTGGGACCGGTTCCACCACTACTTCGGCGGGGTCAGCTGCGTGGGCCGTGACGGGGCCGCGGGCGATCCGCGCCGTAGCGGGGCCGCGATCGTCCTCTGAGCAGAGCTGGGTCGGGCGCTACTTCAGGAGCAGCCCGTCGATGCGGCGCGACGCGACGACCATCCCCACGAGGCCCATCGTCAGGAGGTACGCGACGTTGACGAGCTGGAACGCGGCGACGGAGCCGGTCGCCAGCGACCGGACGAGCTCGATGCCGTGGTAGAGCGGAAACACCCGCACGATCCACTCGACCGCCTCCGGGTAGACGGAGATGGGATAGAAGGTCGCGGAGAACAGGAACATGGGCAGCATCACGAGCTGGATGAGGTCGAAGTCCTGCCAGCTCCGCATCCAGGTCACGGCCGCGATCCCCGCTCCGGCAAAGGCGAAGCCGATGACGAAGCACGCGGGCAGCACGAGCAGCGCCCACCAGGACTCGATCAGCCCCAGCAGCGCGATCACGACCAGGAACGCGGCCGAGTAGAGGAGGGATCGCACGACCGCCCACATCGTCTCGCCCACGGCGACGTCGCCGGGGCTCACCGGGGTGGAGAGCATCGCGTCGTAGACCTTCCCGTACCGGAGCTTCCAGAAGACGTTCGTCGCGTCGTAGAACGCGCCGTTCATCGCCGAGGCGGCGAGGAGCGCCGGGGCGACGAAGGCGGCGTACTCCATGGTCACGCCCTCGAGGGCGATCTCGCCGATCAGCTCCCCGAGCGGGTAGACGAAGAAGAAGAGGTAGAAGAGCGGCTCGAAGAACCCGGAGAAGAGGATCATCCAAGTCCGGCGGTAGACCATCACGTTCCGCTCGACGATGAGCAGCCCGCCGATCCGCGGCTGGGCGCTCGGCGCGAGTCGGGTGCGGGCGACGAGCTCGGTCACAGGACGAGCCTCCGCCGGTAGCTGATGAGCGCCAACGTCATCCCCAAGACGACGAAGGCGACGAGGTAGAGGAGGTGTGCGAGCGCACTCGCGGCGACGACCTCCCCAAGCGTGAGCTGCCGGCAGAGATCGACGCCGTGCCACAGCGGCGTCACGTAGGCGACGACCTGGAGCAGGCGCGGAAGCTCCTCGATCGGGAAGAACGTGCCCGAAAAGAGGAACATCGGGAGGATCAGGAAGCGGAAGATCGCCACGAACGACGCCTCGTTCTCCGTGTAGGCGCCCCACGCAGCGATCGGCGCCGCGTACGCGATCCCGACGAGCCCCACGACCGGGATCGCGACGAGGCCGAGTGGCGAGTTCACCGCGCCGAAGGCGGCGATCGCCGCGAGGTAGACCGTCGCGGTCATCAGCATCCGCGAGGCGATGAACGCCTGGTGCCCGAGGAGCACGTCCCCGACCCGCAGCGGCGTCGCGAGCATCGCATGGTACTGGCGGCTCCACTTGATGGCCGAGAGCACCGGCCAGCTCGCCTCGAACGAGGCGAGCTGCATCGCGGTCGCCGCCAGCAGTCCCGGCGCGACGAACTCGAGGTAGGAGATCCCGCTCTCGAGCGTCGTCGTTCGGTCGACGAGCTCCCCCAGGCCGAACCCGAAGGCGAGCAGGAAGACGACCGGCGTGACGACGCTCGAGATCGCCGTCCCGCGCCAGACGCGGCGGTACTGCGCGAAGAAGAACTCGAGCGGACGGGCGGCGAGCGCGACCGTGGTCACTCGATCAGGCTCCGTCCCGTGAGATGGAGGAAGACGTCCTCGAGCGTGCTCCGTCGTACGAGGACGCTCTCGGGGACGAGACCGCGCTCGTGGAGCCCGTGAGCGGCGGAGTCGCCGTTGTCCGTGTACAGCAGCACGCGGTCGGGGAGCGACTCGACGCGGCTCACGAGCCCGTCCGTCCAGTAGCTCACGTCCTCGGGGCGGCTGTCGTCGAACCGGAGCTCCACGACCTCCCGCGTCGAGTAGCGCTCGATCAGGTCCCGCGGCGATCCCTCGGCGACGATCTTGCCCTTGTCCATCACGACGAGCCGGTCGCAGAGCTGCTCCGCCTCGTCCATGTAGTGCGTCGTCAGGAGGAGCGTGACGCCCCGGCGCTTCAGGCGGTACAGCCGGTCCCAGACGACGTGCCGCGCCTGCGGGTCGAGCCCGGTCGTCGGCTCGTCGAGGAGGAGCACCTCCGGCTCGTTGACGAGTGACCGGGCGATCGTCAGCCGCCGCTTCATCCCACCCGAGAGCGGCTCCACGCGGTCCTTCGCGCGGTCGGTCAGCTCGACGAACTCGAGGAGCTCGTCGGCGCGCTTGCGGAGCTCCGCCCTCGGCAGGCCGAAGTACCGACCGTAGACGATGATGTTCTCGCGCACGGTCAGCTCCATGTCGAGCGAGTCTTCCTGCGGCACGACTCCGAGCCGCCCCCGGATCTTCACCCCGTCGCGCGCCGGATCGAGCCCGAAGACGCGCAGCGTGCCGTCGGTGACCGGCGAGACGCAGCCGATCATGCGCATCGTCGACGTCTTCCCCGCGCCGTTCGGCCCCAGGAAGCCGAACGCCTCGCCCCGCTGGAGGTCGAAGTCGATCGCGTCGACGGCCGTGAGCTCGCCGAAGCTCTTCACGAGCCCGCGCGCATAGATCAGCGCTCGTCCGTTCTCGCCTGCCATCTCGGCAAACTAGCGGCTGGCACCGGCAGCGTGCCGGTGTCAGACACCGAGCTGCTGTCAAGGGCCAGAGCGTCAACTGCGTGCTTGTCCTCTCACAGACGGCAGGGGTGAGCTCGCGTTCGTACGACGTTCCTCCGGCGATCCCCGACGCGCAGCCAACGCCGTTTCGGTCAGTCTCCATGAGGGGCGCGCGAAGCGGTGTCTGACACCGCTTCTAGGGGCGCCGCGCGCGGCGTGTCGCCTCCACGTCGGCGGCGATCTGGGCGACGAGCGCCTCCTCCGAATCGAACACCGCCTCGTCGCGGAGCCTCTCCCAGAGCTCGACGAGGAGGCGCTCGCCGTAGAGGTCCCCGTCGAAGTCGAGGAGATACGGCTCGATCCTCCGCTCGGTGCCTCCGTAGTGCGGGTTCGTCCCGACCGACACCGCCGCGCGATGGTCCCGTGCCGCCCCCGCGTAGATCCCGAAGCGCGGACAGGCGAGATCCGCCTCGAGGAGGAGGTTCGCCGTGGGGTAGCCGAGCGTGCCGCCGCGTTGGTCTCCTGCCACGACCGTCCCGTCGAGCTCGAACGGCCGTCCGAGCATCTCCGCGGCGCCACGGACGTCTCCATCCGCGAGGGCAGCACGGATCGCGGTCGAGGAGACCCCCTCGACCTCGGGCGGGACGACGACGCCGAAGCCGAGCCGATCGAGAAGGTCGAGGTCGCCCGAGCGCTTGACGCCGAAGCGGAAGTCCGCTCCCGCGACCACGACCTCTGCGCCTGACGCACGGAGGTAGCGCTCGGCAAAGGCCTCCGGGGTCTGCGACTGGAGCTCGGGCGTGAACGCGACGACCAGCACCGTCTCGATGCCCGCGTCGCCGATGAGCTCGAGCCT
Source organism: Gaiellaceae bacterium (assembly GCA_050698195.1). Classification (GTDB taxonomy): domain Bacteria; phylum Actinomycetota; class Thermoleophilia; order Gaiellales; family Gaiellaceae; genus GMQP-bins7. Next base: position 3,803 of record JBOHBD010000306.1, on the reverse strand, counting down.
GCGGTCCAGCGTCGTCAGCAGCTCGACCTTGTTCCCGAGCGCGATCCGCGGATGCGGGTCGAACGTGATGACGGTGCTCGCGAGCCCGCTCTCCCGCACCGCCGCGAGAACGGCCTGGTGTCCCCGATGAACACCGTCGAAGCTTCCGATCGCGACCGCGCGCGGCTTCCGCTCGATCTCCTCGGACGTGTGGACGACCTCCATCAGGCCAGCCTCGCCAGCGCGTCCTGGGGCGCGATGATCCGCTCCGGGTCGGCTTCCTCGACCGAGAACGGGCCGATCTCGGTCCGCCGAAGCGTCCGGCAGTACCCGCCGAGCGCCTCCGCGAGCGCGCGCACGTAGGTTCCCGAGGAGACGAGCAGGTCGAGCCGCGCCACTCCGTCCGAATATCCTTCGAGACGCAGCTCGTGGACGAGCATGCGCCGGAGAGGCATCTCGACCGCGACGCCGCGCCGGTGGAGTCGGTACGCGCGCTCTCCCTCGATCTTCACCGCCGAGGCGGCCGGGACCCGAAGCTCGACGGCGCCCCGGAGCGCGCTCAGCCGCTCCTCGAGCTCCCTCGACGTCAGCGGGTCGTGCTCCTCGACGACGGCGCCCTCCGGGTCGCCGGTCGAGGTCGTCGCGGACAGGTCGATCTCGGTCACGTAGCGCTTGTCGAGGCCGACGAAGCGGGGCTGCAGGCGCGTGGCCGATCCCGAGAGCAGCAGGAGCAGGCCGGTCGCGAACGGATCGAGCGTCCCCGCATGGCCGGTGCGCGCTCCCGTCCGCTTCCGCACCGAGGCGACGATCGCGAACGAGGTCGGCCCGGCGGGCTTGTCCACGAGGATGACTCCGCTAGGCGAGAGCGCTCGCGGCGGCAAGCTCGAACTCCTCGACGATGAAACGCTTGAGCTCGTCGAGCGGAAGCTCGCTCGAGAAACCCGCGGCCTGCCGGTGGCCTCCTCCCTGGCTCTTCCGCGCGATCACCGACACGTCGATCTCGTCGACGGAGGCGCGAAGCGAGACCCGGTGCGTCGGGCCGTCCCCCCGAGGAGGCTCGCGAATGAGGGCCGCCACCATCGCGCCCTCGACCGCCCGCAGGTAGTCGATGATCCCCTCCGAGTACGGCTCGGCGGCGCCGACCTCGGCGAAGTCGCCCTTCCGCAGGTGCGAGATCACGAGCCGGCCGCCCGAGTGTACCTCCGCCCGCTCGAGCGCGCGCGCGAGAAGCTTCAGCTTCGCGAACTGCACGTTCTCGTACACGGTCTGGAACACCTTGTGCCAGTCGGCTCCCGCCTCGATCAGGTCGGCCGCGAGGCGAAGCGCCTTCGGGCTCGTGTTCGCGTACTGGAAGCGTCCGGTGTCGGTCACCACGGCGACGTAGAGGGGCTCGGCGATCTCGGGCGTGAGCTCGACCCCGAGCTCGCGAAAGACGTCCGACAGGATCTCGCCCGTCGACGACGCGTCGGGAACGATCAGGTTGACGTCGCCGAAACGCGTGTTGTCGTGGTGATGGTCGATGTCGAGCGTGAACGGCGAGCGCTCGAGCAGCGCGGGATCGGCCCCGAGCCGCTCTTCCTTGGCGCAGTCGACCGCGACGAGCACGACCTCGTCGTGATCTGCCGGGGGTCGGCGCTGAACGCCTTCGAGCGCGAGGAACGTGTACTCCCCCGGGAGCGGCGCCTGGCCGGGGACGAACATCGTGCTCTGCTTGCCGAGCTGCCGAAGCGCGAGGTGCATGGCCAGGAGCGAGCCGAGGGCGTCTCCGTCGGGGTTCTCGTGCGAGGCGACGAGGAAGCGCTCGTTCTCGGCGAGCGCGGCCACGACAGCCGCCATGTCATCCGTCGTCGTCACTCGGGGGATCCTCCGGCGCGAGCTCGTCGATCATCTTTCCGAGGCGCACGCCCCGCTCGACCGCGGGATCGTATTCGAACGAGAGGACCGGGGTTCGCCGGAGGCGGAGCTCCCGCGCCACTTGCGCCTGCAGGATTCCGCGCGCCGCCTCGAGGCCCTCGAGCGTCCGTTCCTGCTCACGCTCCGAGCCGAAGACGCTGACGTAGACGGTCGCCTGCGTGAAGTCCTTCGTCGCCCTGACGCCCGTCACCGTCACGAAGCCGATCCTGGGATCCTTCAGGGTCGGAAGGGCGTCCGACAGCACCTGCCGAATCGCCTCGTCGACTCGTCGCTTGCGCTCACTGCTCGCCAGGACGGACGACCTCCCGCTCGGCCCGGAGCAGCTCGTACTCCTGAGCGCCCAGGTACCGAACGACCGCGTCGAGGAGCTCCTGCAGCTCGCGATGCTCCTTCGCGGCACAGGCAACCGTGAGGCCCGCGCGCTGCCAGAGGTCGTGGTGCTCGACCTCCGCGACGGACGCGCCGAAGCGCTCGTGGAGCTGCGCCTTCGCCGACTTCACGTACTTCCGCTTGCCCTTGAGCGACCCGTTCTCGGGGAAGTGCAACTCGACCGACAGGATGCCGACGTACCCGGTCGCCACACGCCTATTCAAGCGATCCGGCACGATTCAGCCTAGTGACCCTGCGCCACCAGGCATTGTTCGGGGCGACGGCTACTCCTCGGCCGTGGCCGCCGCGGCGGCGGGCGCGGGCTCGCCGAGGTCGGTTCGCTCCACCTCGCGCGTCTCGAAGGCCTCGAGGACGTCACCCTCCTTCACGTCGTTGTAGCCGTCGAGGAGGATGCCGCACTCGAACCCCTCGCTCACCTCGCGCACGTCGTCCTTGAAGCGCTTGAGCTGGGCGATCGAGGTCTCGTGGATCACCGTGCCGTCGCGCACGATTCGCACGCGCGCACCTCGGCGGACGGTCCCGTTCGTCACCATGCAGCCCGCGATCGTGCCGAGCCGCGAGACCCTGAAGAGCGCCCGCACTTCGGCCTCGCCCAGCGTCTCCTCGGTCTGTACCGGGGAGAGCATCCCGACGAGCGCCTGCTGGATGTCCTCGGTCAGCTGGTAGATGACGCGGTAGGTGCGGACGTCCACGCCTTCCCTCTCGGCCAGGGCTCGGGCCTCGGCGCTCGGCCGGACGTTGAACCCGATGACGAGCGCGTCGGAGGCCGAGGCGAGGTTGACGTCGTTCTCGGTGATTCCACCCACTCCCGTGTGGATCACGTTGACCCGCACCTCGCTGTGCTGGATCTTCTGAAGCTCGCCGAGGAGAGCCTCGACGGAGCCCTGCACGTCACCTTTGAGCACGATGTTCAAGTCTTGGATCTCGCCCGCGAGGAGGTCGTCGTGCAGCGACTCGAGCGAGACGCGCCGACGCGGACGCTGTGCGAGCTGCTCGCGGCGAAGCCGCTCGGCGCGGACGTTCGCGAGGTGCTTCGCCTGGCGCTCGTGCTCGACCGCTCTCACGAACTCGCCTGCCGTGGGTGGATGGTCGAACCCGAGGACCTCGACGGGGTCTCCCGGCTTCGCCTCCCTGGCCTTGTCGCCGCGGTAGTCGTAGAGCGCTCGCACCTTCCCGGCGGCGTCGCCGGCGACGACGGCGTCGCCGACGCGCAGCGTCCCGCGGTGGACGAGCACGGTCGCGACCGGGCCGCGCCCGACGTCGAGACGTGACTCGATCACGACACCGGAGGCTTCGGCGCCCGCGTTCGCGCGCAGGTCGAGCTCCGCGTCCGCGACGAGGAGGATCTTCTCGAGCAGGTCCTCGAGATTGGTCTTCTGCTTCGCGGAGACCTCCGAGAACTGCGTCGCACCGCCCCACTCCTCGGGTTGGAGCCCTTCGGCCGCGAGCTCGCTCCGGACGCGGTCCGGGTTCGCATCGGGAACGTCGGTCTTGTTCACCGCGACGACGATCGGCACCTC
>JBOHBD010000305.1:0-4235 GCA_050698195.1 Gaiellaceae bacterium | reverse complement strand
GCGCTCGGCGGGGCCGAGCGACGGCTCGCGATCCCGGTGAACGTCGCGACCGACCCGCGGTACCGTGGCCAGGGCGTCTTCTCGACCCTCGAGCGGGAGAACGAGGCCGCCGCCACGAGCTCCGGCTCGCCGCTCACGGTGACGTTCCCGAACGCCGCCTCCCACCCGATCTTCGTGAGACGGCTGGGCTGGACCGACCTGCCCCGGCTCAGGCTCTGGACCAGACCGCTGCGGATCGGTGCGGTTCTGCGGTACGTCCTCGGACGTCCCGGGGAGCGCGGAGGCCTGCGGGCGGGCGACACCGCCCCTCGTCCGATCCGCGGGCTCGAGGTGTGCGCGGTGGAGCGCTTCGGCCCGGACCTGGACGAGCTCGGGCTGCGCGCCGCGGCCGGCTACGGGAGCCACTTCGTGCGGGACGCGGAGTACTTCAACTGGCGATACCTCGACTCGCCCAGGGACTACCGCTGCTTCGCCGCCTACCGCGGCGGCGAGCTTGCCGGGGTCGCCGTCGTCGGGCACACGTTCAAGCACGGCGTGTCGGCCGGGTTCCTCGCCGATCTCGTCGCCGCGCCGACAGACGGGGACGCGGTCCGGGCGCTCGCCTCCCGCGCGGTCGACGAGGTGAAGGGAGGCGCGGACGCGCTCGTGCTCCTCCCTCCGCCGGCGCGCACGCAGCGCCGCGCGCTCCTCGCGTCAGGCTTCGCGCCGACGAACAAGCGGCTCCGCTTCATCGGCAAGGTGTTGCAGGACGGTGCGCGGCTCGACGAGCGCGCGACCGCGTGGCACTTCACCCTCGGCGACTTCGACTTCTTCTGATGGGCCGCAAGATCGTCTTCGTGACGCAGCAGGTCGATCCAGAGCACCCGGCTCTCGCGGCCACCGTGCCCAAGGTCGCGGCCCTCGCCGAGCTCGTCGACGAGGTGGTCGTCCTCGCGGACGGCGCCGTCGAGGGCGTCCTTCCCCGGAACTGCCGCGTGCGGACGTTCCGGTCAAGCCGGAAGACAGGACGCGGGCTCCGCTTCGAGGCTGCGCTCGCACAGGAGCTGCGCGGGCTCCGGCGAGGCGCCGTCGTCGCGCACATGTGCCCGATCTTCGCGGTGCTCGCGGCCCCGCTCGTGCGGCCGCTCCGCGTCCCGCTCGTACTCTGGTTCACCCACTGGCGGCCGAGCCGCCTCCTGCGCGCGGCCGAGCGCGTCTCGACGGCGGTGGCGTCCGTGGACACGCGCTCGTTCCCGCTCGACTCGAGCAAGGTGCGGGCGATAGGGCACGGCATCGATCTCTCCGAGTTTCCGTGCGCCGAGCGACGGGCGCCGGACGGGGAGCTGCGGCTGCTCGCGCTCGGGCGGTACTCGCCCGCCAAGGGCCTCGACGTCGTGCTGCGCGCCGTCGCCGCGGTCGGGGAAGGCGTCCGGCTCGACGTGCACGGCCCTGTGCTCTCAGGCGAGGAACGGTCTCACCGGCAGGAGCTCGAGCGGCTGGCCGCCGAGCTTCCTCTCGGAGGACGAGCCACCCTCGCCGAGGCGGTGCCACGCGGGGCGGTTCCCGGACTGTTCGCCGGGCACGACGCGCTCGTCAACAACATGCGCGCCGGCGCGCCCGACAAGGTCGTCTACGAAGCGGCGGCCGGCTGTCTGCCCGTCCTCGCCTCGAACCCTGTGTTCGACTCGCTGCTCGAGCCCGATCAGCGCTTCCGACGAGAGGATCCCGAGGAGCTCGCCGAACGCATCCGGGCGCTCGCGGCAATCGGACCCGACGAGCGCCGGGCGCTCGGGCACCGCCTGCGCGAGCGTGTGGAGCTGCACCATTCGGCGAAGTCGTGGGCGCGTGGAATCCTGGAGGCGGCGGGCATCGCATGAGGGACGGCACCGTGCTGCACACCCAGAAGGTCGCGGGCATCTCCGGCTCTGAGGCACATCTGCTCCAGCTCCTGCCGGACCTGCGGGCGCGGGGCTGGGACATCCGCTTCCTCATGCTCCACGAGGACGAGCCGGGCGCCTGGGAGTTCGCGCGGGAGCTCCGGGCCCGCGGCGTACCGCTCGACGACATCGAGCTGCGGGCGGACGTCGATCCGATCGCCTTCGGCGAGGTCGTCGCGCAGCTTGCGCGGCTGCGGCCCCGCATCCTCCACACCCATCTCGTCCACGCGGACGTCTACGGGCAGCTGGCGGGCTCGATCGCGCGGATCCCGCTCCGCCTCTCGACGAAGCACGGGTTCAACGAGTTTCGGGAAGGGCGGTGGTTCGGCATGGCCGACAGGTCGGTGGGATCGCTCGCGCACGTCCACATCGCCATCTCGCAGGGGCTCGCGCGCTACCTCGCCGAGACGGAGGGCTTCGACGAGGAGAACTTCGAGATCGTCCACTACGGCATCTCCGCGCGCGACGGCGTCAGGCCGTACTCGAGCACGGAGCCGCGGCTCCTCTGCATCGGTCGCCTGATCCCGATCAAGGGTCACCTCGTCCTCCTTCGCGCTCTCGCGCAGGCGCGTGCGCGAGTTCCAGGGATCACGCTCGACGTCGCCGGTCGCGGCCCGCTCGAGCCCGCCCTCAGGTCGCTCGCACGCGAGCTCCGGCTCGAGGGCGCGGTTCGCTTTCGCGGCTTCGTGTCACCCGTGCAGCGTGCGATCGAGGACGCGGCGATCGTCGTCGTTCCCTCGCTCGGCGAGGGCTTCGGGATGGTTGCGCTCGAGGCGATGGAGCGGGCGCGGCCGGTGATCGCGAGCTCGGTCGGCGGGCTCCCCGAGATCGTCGCCGAGGGCGAGACGGGTCTCGTCGTGCCGCCCGCCGACGCCGAGGCGCTGTCCGACGCGATCGTCGAGCTCGCAGGCGATCTCGACCGCGCGGCGGAGATGGGACGCTCCGGACGAGAGCGCGCGCTCGCCGAGTTCCCGCCGGAGCGGTGTGCCGCGCAGATCGAAGAGCTCTACGTCGCCGGGCTGGAGCCCGCCGGCTCGTAGCCCACCCGTCGTCCTCGGACACGTTGCCAGAGCGCTGCGAGCGCCAGCGCGGCGAGGAGGGCGAGCAGGAAGTCCCACGGCGCCCGGTAGCGCGCCGTTCCGGCGAAGACCATCGCGGCGAGCGTGTTGTACGCGAGGAGGGCGATGGCCAACGCGACGAAGCGCCGCGGAGCGACGAAGAGCCGTGCGAGCGCGAGCGCGTAGAGGACCACTACGAACGCGGGCTCGATCGTGCGGCGTGCGGTTCGGGCGAGCCCGCTCCCGCTCTCGTCGGACTCGGACGGCACCGGGTTCCAGAGCATCCGCGTCGCCTGCAGTGCGAGCCGGGCCTTCTCGCCGGGATGGTCGCGCCAGAACTCGACGACCTCCTCCCGGTAGAGGCGCATCTGCGCGCACTCGTCGACGGTCGTCGGCCGCCCCGCGAGCGTGAGGTCGGCGGCGAGCTCGGGCCACGGGGGAGCCCCCGGGAGCTCGGGAACGTCGTCGATCCAGCCTCCCCGGTCGAGCACGTCGTAGGTAGCTGGGTTGTTGGCCTTCCACAGCGCGCGCGAGTCCGTCGTCAGCGCGAAGCAGCCGACCTCGATGTCGTTCCGGACGACCCACGGGGCGACGACGAGGGCAGCGCAGGCGACGAGCACGCCGCTCGCAAGGAGCGCTCGCGTCGCTTGGCGACCCCACGTGACGTATGCGGCCAGCACGAGCGGAAGGAGGGCGAGCCGTGCGTTCCCCAGGATCGCGAGCCCCGCGACGCCCCCGGTCAGGCCGGCAATCGCAACCGAGCCTCGCTCGTGTGCGACGAGCGCGAGGAGGACGAGCAGCGCGAGCAGGAGACCGTCCAGCACCTCGCGGTTCGCGTGGACGTCGTGCCAGACGACGTACGGGTGGAGCGTCGCCAGCACGGCTGCGACGATCCCCGTGCCCCTCGAGCGAAGCCTGCTGCCGATCTCGAAGACGAGCAGTGCAGTCGCCACGGCGACGACGGTCTGTGCCAGCCCGACGGCCAGCCACGAATGCCCGAACGGGAAGTACAGCGCCGCGAGGAACCAGCCGTACAGCGGCTGGGTGTACGCCGAGGGTTGACCCGCGAGGAAGCCGAAGGTCCCATCCTCGACGAGCGTCGTCGCGAAGCGGTCGCTCTTGTCGACGAACTGCTCGAGAATCGTCTCCCGCTCGCGAGCCAGCACGGCCAGACGCGGAATCGCGGCGGCCAGCGTGACGACGAGGACGGCGATCCCGCGGGGCATCAGGCGGGCGAGGATACTTCGACGGGGATGGGCGC